>JBATEA010000099.1:0-4062 GCA_049663745.1 Steroidobacteraceae bacterium
CCCATGCACTGCGCGCTTCGGTCGCAATGTGGCCCAGTGGATCGGTCCGGGTCACGACGTGGCCGTCGTAGCGCCAGCCGGTTGTGCGTTCCGTTCCACTGTTCGAAGTGCGCAGCGACGCGGCGATCGGCCGATCGAGCGTGTCGTAGTCGATCTGCCAGTAACCGGCAGGTGCGCCGCCGGACCAGGTGGGCAGGTATTCGCGAATCAGCCTTCCGCGCGCGTCGGTGTCGACGGCGATGACGGCCATGCCGCCGCCAGGCTGGCGCATGGATGACCGGAACGCACGGCCGTGCAGGTCGATGTCGATGACGGTCAGGCCCCGGATGACACCGGCATTGTCCTTTTCGAACCGGGACAGCTGGTAGCGCGTGCGCGAATCGCAATTCGCCGTGCAAGCTGCGCGGCTCCACTGGATCGTCGTCTGGTCCGGCCGCGTCTCCTGGGTCGCGCGCCCGAATGCGTCGTAGGCCCAGTTCACGGTCAGCGAGTTGGCATCGGTCATGGAGAGCGGCAGGCCGACGCCGTAGTCCCAAGTCATGCTGGTTGCCTGGGACAACGGGTTGCTCATGCTGACCGGGAACTGCCCGCGGTCTCCCCAGTTCCGCGTCAGCGTGCGGGCGGTCATGCCGACGCCGGTCACTGACCGGCTCGCGATATTGCCGAAGCTGTCGTATGTCAGGCCGTAAGTGACCTGCCACTGGCTGCTGCCGGGCTCCACGCGCATCTGCGTCGGCCGGCATTTCAGACTGTCCCAGTTCTGGCTGAACTTTCGCGTGATTGCCGCACCACCGGTCAGGGTATGACTGGCGGTGAACTGCAGGGCCAGCGGCCGGCCGAGGCACCAATTCGTCGTGTCGTTGAGGACCGATGTATGGAGCGTACGCAGGCTGCTGGACGATCCGGCATTGCTGCCGGCGGCGACTTCCGTGATGGTCACCGTCTCGTCGGTCACGAGACCGGATGTCGCATCGATCGAGGCGACCGCGCGTGTCGTCGCTGCTATCTGGGCGCCGTCATAACTGCCGCCGGCTTCGTAGTTACGTTGCAGCGTCGAAGACACATATGGGAAGCGTCGCAGTGACGGCCCGCTGCCGAGATTCAGCGCCACCCATGAATAGGCAGTGTCGCTGACCGTTGCGCCGGAAGCCTGGCGCAAGACGGCCGTTGCCGGCAACCCGGTGAACGGAAAATCCTGGCGGCGGGTTTCTTCCATGCGCATTCCGCTGCCGGGCGTCACGTCGACACTCGTGCGTTTGGCGAAACCGAGCGTTCCACGCCCCAGCAGGTGGCGGCGCAATCCCTGGTAGCTGTAGCGCGTCGAGGCCATGGACCCGAGCGCCGTGCCATCCGTCGCTGCCAGTTCCGATACCACGTATGCAGCGGACTGCTGGTCCTGCTCCGGATATTTCGCTCCATTGCCGCGCGTGTACACGGTCGCATCGGTCAAGGGCCGATAGGAAAATGTGGCCGCGCTGCCGAAGCCGTCGGTCGCCGACAGCAGGAGATCGGGTCTCGGGCCATTCCGCAGGCGGACCCGTGACTGGCCAGAGCTTCGATATGCGATATCGCCGAGGCCGTCTCCGTTGGCATCCACCGACAACGCCGGGTAAACGCCATTGTGAGCGAGTCCCGTGTCAACGGCGGGCGCGTACGAACTGCCGTTGGAAATGGAGACGCGCCAGGTCGTCGCACCAGCGAACAACAGGTCATCCCTGCCATCGCTGTTCCAGTCGATGACCTGAAATGGTCCCGAGACGCTCGTGGCCGGGATGAGCAATTCGGGACCCGACCAGTACACGCCGCATCCGCTGACCCGTACGCGCACGCTGCCGGTGTAGTGCGTGTAGAAGAAATCCGTGCAGCCATCGCCGTTCATGTCTCCCAGCACGGCGGGCCGGTACGAGCCGTCGAAGTAGTCGGTCGCATGCGTTGACGTGGAGATGCGCGCGACGGTGAAGTTTTCGTTCATCAGCAGGTCTTCGCTGCCGTCGCCATCGAGATCGATGCGCTGTCCCGGCGGGCCGAGGAAATCGCCGCCTTCCGGCATGTCGTAACCGATGGCAGTGGCCTGCTCGTAAAGTGTCACGCGATTGGCGGCGAATCCTCCGCCGGGGAGCGCCAGGCGCATCCGCACGACGAGGCTGTTACCCGTATAGGCTGGGATCTCGGACGACACGAGGTCGCCCAGGCCATCGCCATTCATGTCGGCCCCGCGGTAATCGACAAGTTGGGGTTCGGGTGCAAGTGCCGTTTCGATCGGGGTCGTGAAACCATTCGGGCTGCCGGGCACCACGGTCCACTTCCGCGCCGCGGAGAGCATCAGGAAGTCCTCGCGTCCGTCCCCGTTGTGATCGAATGGGGAGCCGATGCCGTACGGACAGGCGATGCCGGTGTTCACTTCCGCGGCGAATGCATCGCCTGCGATGGCGAGCCTGTAGCGCAATGTCGCCGTGCTGGTCGTCGCGCCGCCTGCCCACACGTGGTCGCTGCGGCCGTCGCCATTGATGTCGGCCATTGTCCACAGCCTGGCAATGGGCAGGGGTGTCGACCCGGGGATTGCCGCGGTGATGCTGATCTCCGCGCCGAATCCCGGCGCGCCGTCCTGCCAGGTGAATGTCGTCGCGGCAAGGCAATCGTCGCCGCCGGCGCCGCATTCCGTGATCGACGCCAGACGGCTGCGGCCGCCACCTGCCAGCGCCGGCTGGTACGAGAAGTCAAAGCGACGCAGCAGCGCGCCGTTGTAAAGCACGTCGATTCCCGTGAGACGCATGATCTCGCGTATCTCGGAGCCCGCGACAAAGGCCGAGTCGACCTCGTTGTTCGGCCGGTTCTCGTAATTGAAGGAGACCAGGTGCGAGGATGCGACGCCGGCATCGGGATTCGAGTTGTATCGGATCGCAATGACCCGGAAGCTGCCGTTCTTACTGTCCTCGAAGTACTGGAAGTCGATCACGTTGCCGGAGCGGTCGCGAATACGGTTCAGTGCCCATACCCTTCCCGCATTCGGCGGGTTTGCGACGCCTGAGCCGTCGATGCGCGAATCCGCGGTCGCGCCGTATTCGAGCACTCGGCCATCCGGCGCCTCGAGGGAGAAGTACCGTGGCCCGCTGCCGGCACCCGCGAAGGAGCGGATACGCGCAAAGGTTTCGATCTCGGTCCGGTACTCGGCGCCGGCGCCGCCGTAAGTGACGCCGTTGGTGACGACAAGCCGCTGCCCATCCAGGCAAAAGCGATCGTCGGTGGTGTAGCTGACGGGGGAGGCAATGCCATCCTGCGCGATCGTCCGCGGGCAACGCGCTATCTGCGACAGGCCACCGATGTTCCAGCCAATGCCGAGCAGGCCGTGGGCGCTGCGGCTGCGATACTCGAGCGACAATGCCGGGGTCATCGCGTTGGTGCCCGGAGGCAGGTTCAGCGGAATCGAATAGACCGCCTCGCCATTCGGCGACACAGTGCCCATGCCGGGCGTGCGACCGACAGCGGCATCTGCGTAATCCGCGGTCAGAAGGAACAGGAAAAAGAGCAGGGCGCCGATGACGCGCCAGGTGATGGGCAGATCCATTGCGATGCCTCCAATGCCGCCCGGCATCCATGCGGGCGTCGAGGCAAAGCTAACGGCGCGCGACCTGACCGGCGCGCCGGTAATCTGCGCGGAAGTCCTGCATTCCGGTGGGTTGCGCCGGCGCTCGCGCGGCTAGCCGGGCTCGATCATCAGAGCATTCCAGCGCGGATCGGCGTGCAGCGGTGTCAGGAATGGAGAGACGCGCATCTCGCGCTGAAATTGCCGGATGCGGTTCGGCCCCAGAACCTCGGCACGTTCGAGCACGTCCCTATGTCCCTGCAAAGATGCAAATGCCTCGTCGCTCATCCCGCGAAAGGCATATACCTCGGCCAGCCGGACGTTGTCCATGGTATCCACGGGCCGTGCCGCCAGGCGCTTGAGCGCGGTGTCCGCTTCCGCCAGGCGACCGGGCGCTTGGTAAAGCAATGCCAGCCCGTGATCACGAAACTTGCCTTCCGGCAATTGCGCAATGGCTGACCGTGCTTCGCTATAGCGCT
>JBATEA010000100.1:0-3362 GCA_049663745.1 Steroidobacteraceae bacterium
GGGCCTGCCGCGGCAAGGTCAGGGCCGCGGTCCTGATCGGCCGTGACGCGCCTGCGATCGGCGCGGCGATCGCGGCGAGCACGGCCGTTCATTACGCGAACATGCTGGACGACGCGGTGGCCGCCGCCGCCGGCTTCGCGCGCCCCGGCGACACCGTGTTGCTGTCGCCCGCCTGCGCGAGCTTCGACATGTTCCGGGACTATGCGCATCGCGGCGACGTGTTCACCGCGGCGGCACGGAGGCTCGCGCAATGACCACCGGCGCCGCATTGCAGTACTCGCGCTCGGCCGGCCGCCAGCAGCGCCTGGTGCTGGACCCGGTGATCATCACCGCGACCTTCTGCCTGCTGCTGATCGGCCTCGTGATGGTCGCTTCCGCGTCGATGAACGTCGCCGAGCGCCTGTCGGGTGATCCGTTCTTCCACTTCGAGCGCCAGATGCTCTCGGCGCTGGTCGGCTGCGCATTCGCCGGCGCCATGCTGCTGGTGCCGATCTCGATGTGGCAGCGCGCCGCACCCGCGCTCCTGATCGGCAGCTTCGTCCTGCTGGTGCTGGTGCTGATCCCGGGACTGGGCCACGAGGTGAATGGCAGCAGCCGCTGGATCCGGCTCGGCCCGGTCAATTTCCAGCCCTCCGAAATCGTGCGCTGGCTGCTCCTGACCTATATCGCCATCTTCGCCGCGCGGCACCAGGCGGCGCTCAAGAGCAGCGCGCAGGGATTCTACAAGCCGCTCGCCGTGCTGTTCGCGGCAGCGGCTCTCCTGCTCGTCGAGCCGGATTTCGGCGCGGCGGTCGTGCTCTGCGTGACCGGTACGGCCGTGCTTTTCGTGGCGGGCGCGCGGCTGCGCGATTTCCTGTTTATCTGCGGGGTCGGCGTCGCGGGCGTCGCCATGCTCGCGATGACCAGTCCTTACCGGTTGAAGCGCCTGATCGCGTTCCTGGATCCCTGGGCCGATCCCTACAACAGCGGCTTCCAGCTCACGCAGTCCCTGATCGCGATCGGCCGTGGCGAGTGGTTCGGAGTCGGCCTCGGCTCCAGCATCCAGAAACTGTTCTACCTGCCGGAGGCGCACACGGACTTCGTGTTCGCGGTGCTTGCCGAGGAGTTCGGCCTGTTCGGCGTCGTGATCGTCGTGGTCGCCTTCCTTGCTCTCGTGTTGCGCAGCCTCAAGCTCTCGCGCATCGCGGCCGATGCCGGCATGCCGCTGCACGCCTGCATCGCCGCCGCATTCGGCGTGTGGCTGGGGCTGCAGGCATTCATCAACATCGCCGTCAACATGGGCCTGCTGCCGACCAAGGGCCTGACGCTGCCGCTGATGTCCTATGGCCGCTCGAGCATGCTGGTGACGCTCGCCTGGATCGGCATGCTGCTGCGCGTGCATCACGAGGTCGCGGCATCGGGCAAGAGCTCGATCAGCGGCGAGGCGCGGCCCGCATGACGCAACCGGTCATGATCATGGCGGGCGGCACCGGTGGGCACGTGTTCCCGGCGCTCGCGGTCGCCGGAATCCTGCAGCAGCGCCGGCGCGAAGTCGTCTGGCTCGGCACGCGTCGCGGCATCGAGGCGCGGCTCGTCCCGGCGGCCGGCTTCGCCGTCGAATGGATCGAGGTCGAGGGACTGCGCGGCAAGGGAATTTCCGGCTGGCTGCTCGCGCCCCTGTCGTTGACGCGCGCGTTGTGGCAGGCGTGGCGCGCATTGCGCCGGCGCCGGCCGGGCGTCGTGCTGGGTTGCGGCGGCTTCGTCTCCGGGCCGGGCGGCATCGCCGCCTGGCTCACAGGCGTTCCGCTCGTGATCCACGAACAGAACGCGATCGCCGGCATGACCAATCGCTGGCTCGCGCGCGTCGCCCTGCGGGTCGCCGAGGGTTTTCCCGGCAGCTTCGCGCGCCGCCGCGGCGCCGTTCATGTCGGCAACCCGATCCGCCGTGAAATCGCGGCATTGCCGTCGCCCGGCGAGCGCTTCGCGGGACGCGCGGGCGCGCTGCAGCTATTCGTATTCGGCGGCAGCCAGGGAGCAGCCGCGCTCAACCGCCTGCTGCCCGAGGCGCTGGCAAAGCTCGCTGCGCCGGCGCGGCCCCATGTGCTGCACCAGAGCGGCACACGCGACCGCGAGGCGACCGCCGCGGCGTACCGCAGGCTCGGCATCCAGGCCGACGTGCGCGCATTCATCGACGACATGGCCGGTGCCTACCGGGCCGCAGATCTCGTCGTCGCGCGCGCGGGCGCGCTCACGGTAGCGGAACTGGCGGCCGCCGGGGTCGCATCCGTGCTCGTGCCATTCCCGGCGGCAGTCGACGATCACCAGACGAAGAACGCCGCCTGGCTGGGGCAGGCCGGCGCGGCACGGGTGGTGGGCGAGCAGGGCCTTACCGCCGCGCGCCTGGCGCAACATCTTTCGGATCTGCTGCTGCCGGGACGCGCGGGGCTCCTCGCGATGGCCGAGGCGGCACGCGCGATCGCGATCACCGATGCGGCGGAACGCGTCGCTGCGCTGTGCCTCGAGGCCGAGGAGGCGCGCGCATGAGCGACCGGATGCGCCGCATCAGCCACATCCACCTGATCGGCATCGGCGGCGCCGGCATGGGCGGCATCGCCGAGGTGCTGGTGAACCTCGGCTACAAGGTGCAGGGCTCGGACCTGCGCGCGAATGCCGTCACCGCGCGGCTCGCGAAGATGGGCGTGAAGGTCTTCATCGGCCATGAGGCGGGACAGGTCGCGGGCGCCGACGTGGTCGTCGTCTCGACCGCGGTCGCCGCGGCCAATCCGGAGCTTGCCGCCGCGCAGGATGCGCGCATCCCGGTCGTGCGCCGCGCCGAGATGCTGGCCGAGCTGATGCGCTTCCGGCAGGGCATCGCGGTCGCCGGCACCCACGGCAAGACCACGACCACGAGCCTGGTCGCCTCCGTGCTCGCCGAGGGCGGGCTCGATCCGACCTTCGTGATCGGCGGGCAGCTCAAGAGCGCAGGCGCGAATGCCAAGCTCGGCACCGGCCGCTACCTGGTCGCGGAAGCGGATGAAAGCGATGCGTCCTTCCTGCACCTGCAGCCGGTCATCGCGATCGTCACCAACGTTGACAAC
This sequence comes from Steroidobacteraceae bacterium, assembly GCA_049663745.1. Lineage (GTDB taxonomy): Bacteria > Pseudomonadota > Gammaproteobacteria > Steroidobacterales > Steroidobacteraceae > SCUD01. Next base: position 3,078 of record JBATEA010000100.1, read on the forward strand.
GACCACCTGGTCACGCACGGCGGCGACTTCGAGAAGCTGAAGCAGAGCTTCGTCGAGTTCCTGCACAACCTGCCGTTCTACGGCCTCGCCGTGCTGTGCAGCGACGATCCCGTGGTGCGCGAGCTCCTGCCGCTGGTCGGCAGGCCGATGATCCGCTACGGGCTCGGCGAGGAGGCCGACCTGCGGGCGACGGGCCTCGAGCGGCGCGGCGCGCAGACGCGCTTCCAGGTCACGCGCGCGGGCCGCGCGCCGTTGCCGGTGACGCTCAATCTCCCGGGCCTGCAC
>JBATEA010000101.1:0-5795 GCA_049663745.1 Steroidobacteraceae bacterium
GCGACGGCTTCGTGCTGAATGGCAGCAAGATGTGGATCACGAACGGCCCGGAGGCCGACACCGCCGTCGTATATGCGACCGTGGAACCCGGCAGCGGCGCCCCCGGCATCACGGCCTTCATCGTCGAGCGTGGCACGCCGGGATTCCGGAGCGCGCAGAAACTCGACAAGTTCGGGATGCGCGGTTCGGATACCAGCGAGCTCGTGTTCGAAGACTGTTTCCTGCCGCCGGAAAACCTGTTGGGCGGGGTCGGCCAGGGCGCCGCGATCCTGATGTCGGGGCTCGATTACGAGCGCCTGGTACTGACCGGCGGGCCGCTTGGGCTGATGCTGGCCGCACTCGACCTCATCACGCCGTACCTGCACGACCGCGAGCAGTTCGGCAAGCCGATCGGCAGTTTTCAGCTGATGCAGGCGAAGCTCGCCGATCTCTATACCGCGTGCAATTCGGCGCGCGCTTACGCCTACGCGGTCGCCCGCGCCTGTGACGCCGGGCGCACGACTCGCTATGACGCCGCCGCCTGCCTGCTGTATGCATCGGAGCGCGCGACCCATGCTGGCCTCGAAGCCATCCAGGTGCTCGGCGGCAATGGCTATATCAACGAGTATCCGGCTGGCCGTATCCTCCGCGACGCGAAGCTCTACGAAATCGGGGCCGGCACCAATGAGATCCGTCGCATGCTGATCGGCCGCGAATTGTTCAAGGCGACCGCTCCATGACCCGGATTGCATCGCGCATCGACCCGGGAAGCGCCGATTTCGGCGAGAACACCGCGCGCATGCAGGGGCTCGTGGCAGACCTGCGGGCACGCCTGGCGGCAGCCGCGGCCGGCGGCGGTGAGGAAGCCCGTGCAAAGCACCTCGCGCGCAACAAGCTGCTGCCGCGCGATCGCATCGAGGCGCTGCTCGACCCCGGCAGCCCGTTCCTCGAGATTGCGCCGCTCGCGGCCGGCGGCATGTACGGCGACGACGCACCCGCGGCCGGACTGGTCGCGGGCATCGGCCGCATTCATGGCCGCGAACTGCTGGTGGTCGCGAATGACGCGACCGTCAAGGGCGGCACCTATTATCCGATCACCGTCAAGAAGCACCTGCGCGCGCAGGAAGTCGCGCTCGAAAACCGGCTGCCCTGCGTTTATCTCGTCGATTCCGGCGGCGCCTTCCTGCCGCTGCAGGACGAGGTTTTCCCGGACCGCGAGCATTTTGGCCGGATCTTTTACAACCAGGCGCGGCTGTCGGCGGCTGGCATCCCGCAGGTCGCGGTGGTCATGGGTTCCTGCACGGCGGGCGGCGCTTACGTGCCCGCGATGTGCGATGAATCCATCATCGTGAAGAATCAGGGCACGATCTTCCTGGGCGGGCCGCCGTTGGTGAAGGCCGCGACCGGCGAAGTCGTCGATGCCGAGTCGCTCGGCGGCGGCGACGTGCACGCGCGCACTTCGGGCGTCGTCGATCACCTGGCCGACAGCGATGCGCACGCGTTATCGATCGCCCGCGAGATCGTCGCCTCTCTGAATTACCGCCCGTCTCCCTGGCTCGCGAGCGGCGCGACCGTGGATCCCGCCTACCCGTCCGAGCAGCTCTACGGCATCCTGCCGCGGGACCTGCGCCAGCCCTACGACGTGCGCGAAGTGATCGCGCGCATCGTGGACGGCTCCGAGTTCCATGAGTTCAAGGCACTGTACGGCAAGACGCTCGTCTGCGGCTTCGCGAACATCTGGGGCTTTCCCGTGGCGGTCCTCGCGAACAACGGCATCCTGTTCTCGGAGTCGGCGCTGAAGGGCGCGCACTTCGTCCAGCTTGCGAACCGCCGCCGCGTTCCCCTGCTGTTCCTGCAGAACATCACGGGATTCATGGTCGGCAAGCGCTACGAGAATGCGGGCATCGCTCGTGACGGCGCGAAGATGGTGACCGCGGTCGCCTGCTCAACGGTGCCGAAGCTGACCGTCGTGATCGGCGGCTCGTTCGGTGCGGGCAACTATGCGATGTGCGGGCGCGCCTACGGCGGCCGCTTCCTGTGGACCTGGCCCAATGCGCGCATCTCGGTGATGGGCGGCGAGCAGGCGGCGAGCGTGCTGGCAACGGTGCGCCGCGACGGCGTCGAGGCGCGCGGCGGCAAGTGGCCCGAGGCCGAGCAGAAGAAGTTCACCGACGACATCCGCGACCAGTACGAGCGCCAGGGCAATCCGTATTACGCGAGCGCGCGCCTGTGGGACGACGGCGTGATCGATCCGCTTGACACGCGCCGCGTACTCGGCCTCGCACTGTCGGTCGTGGCCCGCGGGCCAGCGCCTGCACCCGAGTCCTACGGCATCTTCCGGATGTGACGTCGATGCTATCGATCAATCGCGATGCGCATGGACTGGTCACCTTGACACTCGATCGTCCGGATGCGCGCAATGCGCTGTCAGGGGAGCTGGTCGCGCGACTGACGGATGCGCTCACCGGCCTCGCAGGCGATCCAGCGGTCCGCATCGTGCTGCTGACCGGCGCGGGCGGAGTCTTCTGCGCCGGCGCCGATATCGGCGAGATGCGCGCCGCGGGTGCTGCTCCGCCCGAGCAGAATGAAGCCGATTCACGGCGCTTCGCGACCCTGCTCGTCCGGCTCGAAAGCCAGCCGCAGCCGACGATCGCGATCGTCAATGGCGCGGCCTACGGCGGCGCTCTCGGCCTGATCTCGGCCTGCGACATCGCGCTCGCGGCCGGCAGTGCACGCTTCGCGCTGTCGGAAGTCCGGCTCGGGCTGGTCCCTGCAATGATCTCGCCTTTCGTGATCCGCGCGATCGGTGCGCGCCAGGCGCACCGCTGGTTCCTGACCGGTGAAGCGATGGACGCGGCCACCGCGATGCGCATCGGTCTCGTGCATGAGACCGTCGACGATGCGTCGCTCGCCGATGCCGTGCGCACAGTCGTGGATGCCCTGCTTGCGGGCGGCCCGCGCGCGCAGAGTGAAATCAAGCAGCTCCTGCGTCACGTCACGGGACGCAGCAGCGCGGTCGACGAATCGGTGCTCTACGACACCTCGCGCTGGATCGCGCGGATACGCGCCAGCGATGAGGGCCGCGAGGGACTTTCCGCCTACCTCGAGAAACGCCCGGCGAAGTGGCGCGACCCTGGCTGATGTTGCGCCGACTGCTGATCGCGAACCGCGGCGAGATCGCCTGCCGCATCATGCGCACCTGCCGCCGGCTCGGAATCCATACGATCGCCGTTCATTCGGAGGCGGATCGCGGCGCGCTGCACGTACGGACGGCTGACGAGGCGATCTGCATCGGTGCCGCGCCCGCGCGCGACTCTTATCTGGACGCCGATGCCGTGATCCGGGCCGCCCGCGAGAGCCGCGCCGACGCGATTCATCCCGGCTACGGCTTCCTGTCGGAAAACGCCGCATTCGCCGAAGCCTGCGAGGCTGCGGGGATCCGTTTCGTCGGACCGCCCGCCTCCGCGATCCGCGCCATGGGCCTGAAGCACGAGGCAAAGGCGATCGTTTCCGCGGCCGGCGTGCCCGTCGTGCCGGGTTACATGGGCGAGGACCAGGCTGATGGCGTCCTGAAGCGCGAAGCGCAGCGTCTCGGCTACCCGCTGCTCGTCAAGGCGGTCGCCGGCGGCGGCGGCAAGGGCATGCGGGTGGTGCGCGATGCGGCCGAACTCGGGGAAGCGATCCGAGGCGCTCGCGGCGAAGCCGAGAATGCCTTCGGCGACGGGAGGCTCATGCTTGAACGCTTCCTCGAGCGCCCGCGGCACATCGAAGTGCAGGTCTTCGGCGACAGCCACGGCGATTGCCTGCACCTGTTCGAGCGTGAGTGCTCGGTCCAGCGCCGCTACCAGAAGATCATCGAGGAATCGCCCTCGCCCTTCCTGAAGCCTGCGACCCGTGCGGCGATGACTTCGGCCGCGGTGCGCGCTGCCAAGGCTGTCGGTTACGTCAATGCAGGCACGATCGAATTCATCGTGGACGCCGACGGCGAATTCTTTTTCATGGAAATGAACACACGCCTGCAGGTCGAGCATCCGGTGACCGAAGTGGTGACCGGCCTCGACCTCGTCGAATGGCAGCTGCTGGTCGCATCGGGCGAGCGGCTGCCGCTCGGGCAGGAGCAATTGCGCCAGCAGGGTCATGCGATCGAGGCACGCATCTACAGCGAAGACCCGCGCCGCGGATTCCTGCCCTCGACCGGAAGGATCGAGCGTTTCGCCTGCCCGCCGCCGGACACGCATTGGCGGGTGGATCGCGGCGTCGAGGATGGCGATGCCATCACCGTCTACTACGACCCGATGATCGCGAAGGTCATCGCGAGCGGTCCCGATCGTGCCGCCGCGCTCGCAATATTGCGGCATCGCCTGGCGCGCACGGCGGTCTTCGGGGTCGCGACCAACCTGCCGCTCTTGCGCGCAATCGCGGCGCATCCGCAATTCGCGGCGGGCGACGTGGACACGGGTTTCATCGATCGCGAACTCGAGGCTTTGACGAGGGCCTCGCCGCCGGCGGCCGAGTCGCTGATGCTCGCCGCCGGTCTCGCGCTCGACGCCAGCGAAGGATCGGCTGCTTCGCCCTGGGCTTGCGGCGATGCCTGGCGCATGACCGAATCCGGGCAGCAGGCGATCGGACTGCGGACACCGGCCTTCCAGCAATGGCGCGCGACCCGAATGGGCGAGCGGATTGAGATCCATGGTGGGGGTTCAAGCCTGACCGGCAGCGTCGTCGCGAGTGGCCACGGCCGCTACCTCGTCGACGCTGGAGCAGGCCCGCGGGAAGTCGAGTTGATCCGTCACGGCGCGCAGCTGCAGATCATCGCTCTGCAAACCGACGACATCGTGCTGGCGCCGGCCTGGCCATTCGATCGCAGCGTCGAGGATGCCGATGCGCATCCGGCCTCGCCCTTGCCGGGCCGCGTCGTCGAACTCAGGGTGAAAGTGGGCGACGCGGTCGCACGTGGCGATGTGCTCGCCGTCGTCGAGGGCATGAAAATGCAGCATGCGATCAAGGCCGCTCGCGCGGGCCGGATCGCCGCAGTCCTGACGCGCGCCGGCGAACTGGTCGACGCCGACAAGGTTCTGTTTGACATAGCAGCGGCCTGAGGGCTCGGTTGTTTTGCGTCGCAAGACCGGCTAACGTTCTGTCCCCATTGGGTTGCCTGCACTTTTGTTCGCAGGTGCAGTAAAGGGATGCATGCAGATTCAAAACAAAGTGGTCGCCATCACCGGTGGCGGTCGTGGGCTCGGCCGGGCCATGGCGCTCGCCTTCGCTGCCAAGGGCGCCCGAATCGCGGCACTCGACGTCAACGCCGCGGATCTCAAGGAAACCTGCTCAAAATGCGCCGGGCTCGGCGTCCGCGCAGGGGCCTATGCGACCGATGTCGCCGATGAATCCCAGGTCATTGCCAGCATGGACGCCATCGTTTCCGACTACGGCAGCCTCGATGTCCTGATCAACAACGCGGGCATCACGCGCGATGCCCTGCTCGTCAAGGCCAAGGACGGCGAGATCCTGTCCAAGATGTCGCTCGCGCAGTGGAATGCCGTGCTGAACGTCAATCTGACAGGCGTTTTCCTGTGCGCACGCGAGGCGGCAGAGCGGATGATCCGCCTCGGAAACGGCGGGCTGATCATCAATATCTCCTCGATCTCGCGCGAAGGAAACGCGGGCCAGACCAACTATTCCGCCGCCAAGGCAGGGGTGGCCGCGATGACCGTCGTCTGGGCCAAGGAACTGGCGCGCCATGGCATTCGCAGCGCGGCCATTGCGCCCGGCTTCTGCGCCACCGACATCCTCGCCGCCATGAAACCGGAACTGGT
>JBATEA010000102.1:0-3970 GCA_049663745.1 Steroidobacteraceae bacterium
GTCATAGACCGCGATCTTCCGGTCCTTGCCTTTCTTGTCCATGCCATAAGCGAGTGCGGCCGCGGTTGGCTCGTTGATGATGCGGCGAACATTGAGGCCCGCGATGCGGCCCGCATCCTTGGTGGCCTGGCGTTGCGCGTCATTGAAATAGGCCGGCACCGTGATCACGGCGTCGGTGACCGTCTCGCCAAGGTAGTCCTCGGCGGTCTTCTTCATCTTGGTCAGCACGCGCGCCGAGATCTCCGGCGGCGCCATCGTCTTGCCCTGCGCCTCGAGCCACGCGTCGCCGTTGTCAGCGCGCACGATCTTGTAGGTCTCGAGCGGAATGTCCTTCTGCACCATGGCGTCGTCGAAGCGGCGCCCGATCAGGCGCTTGATGGCGTGGAACGTGTTCTGCGAATTGGTGACCGCCTGGCGCTTGGCCGACTGACCGACCAGCACCTCGCCATCCTTGGTGAAGGCGACGACCGAGGGCGTCGTGCGATCGCCTTCGCTGTTCTCGATGACCTTGGGCGTGCTGCCCTCCATGACCGCGACGCAGGAGTTGGTCGTGCCCAGGTCGATTCCGATGATCTTGGCCATCAGGCTGGCTCCAATGTGTGTGACTGGCTCCGAATCTGGGGCCGGACCCCGGTCCTTTCAACCATTTGCCGCCGGCTCCGGGGCCCTGGAAACGATCACCCGGGCGGGGCGCAACAAGCGTCCGTTCAGCAGGTAGCCCTTCTGGACCACCGCTACCACCGTTCCCGGGGGCTGTTCGGCCGTCGGATGCGTCGTCATGGCCTCGTGCAGCTGTGGGTCGAAAGGCTGCCCGGCCGGGTCGATTTCGGTGATTCCGGCGTTCGCGAACGCCTTCTGCAGCTGGCGGAGCGTCGCCCGGTGCCCTTCGAGCAGGATCGTGGGGTCCGCCGTGGCAGCGGCGTCCAGCCCGAGCCCGAGGCTGTCCGCCACCGGCAGTATTTCCGCGGCGAATCGCTCGATGCCGAACTGTCGGGCGGCCTCGAGCTCACGCGACACGCGTTTGCGGTAATTCTCGAGTTCGGCGACCGCGCGGAGGTAGGCGGCCCAGTTCTCCGCCGCGCGCGCCTCGACTTCGGCGCGCAGTTCATCCGCCGACGGCGTTGCGGGCTCCGCTTCCTGCGGCTGCCCGGCCTGCGCCTGCTGATTGGTGTCTGTCATGACGGACTGCAGTCTTGGGCTCAGTCGCGCAGATTCAAGGCCGAACTCAGCATCCGGGCGGCGATGTCCACCAGCGGTATCACGCGTTCATAGGCCATGCGTGTCGGCCCGATCACGCCGAGCACTCCGACCACGCGGTCATCCTGCGTGTACGGCGCCGCGACCACGCTGCAATCGTCGAGGATCGTGTAGCCGGATTCGTGGCCGATGAAGATCTGGACGCCCTCGCCATGCAGACTCTGGTCAAGCAAGTGCAGGATGTCGCGCTTCTCGTTGAATGCCTCGAACAAGCGGCGCAACCGGTCCACGTTCGAGAGCTCCGCGAAGCCCATCAGGTTCGTTTCACCCGCGATCACCATGTCGGCTTCGTGCTCGCCCGGATGCACGGCGAAGGCGCGCTGCGCCAGCGTGATCGCATCCATCATCAGGCGATTCATCTGCTCGCGCGTTTCCTGCAGCTGCGTGACCAGCTGCTTCCGGACGCCCGCGAGTTCCTGCCCGCGGAACTGGTCGTTCAGGTAGGCCCCCGCGCGGCGCAGTTCTTCGGAAGTAAAATGCCGGTCGAGCTGCAGGACGCGGTTTTGCACCTCGCGGCCGTTCACGACCAGGATCGCGAGCACGCGGTTGCCGGAGAGCCCGACGAACTCGATCTGCGATAGTGAAGCGTGGGTCTCACGCGGCACGGTAACCACACCCGCGAGATGAGTCAGGCCCGAAACGAGTTGCGAAGCAGCGGTGACGAGGGCCTTTGGGTCACCAGCCCGCAACTCCAGCTTGCGCCGCAGTTCTGCGATCTCTTCGCTGCCGGGCGGCTGGTAGCGCAACAGCGTGTTCACGAAAAGGCGATAGCCCTTGTCAGTCGGTATGCGCCCGGCGGAGGTGTGTGGCGAGCTGACGAAACCGTGCTCTTCCAGATCCGCCATGACATTGCGGATCGTGGCGGCGGAGAGCGAGAGGCCCGACTCGCGCGATAGGGTCCGCGATCCGACCGGCTCGCCTTCGCGGATATAGCACTCGATCAGCGTGCGCAGCAGCCGTTGCGCCCGGTCATTCGGCGGTTCCTCGGCGTCATGCACTGGTTCTGTCATAAGTATTTGTTAAACAAGGAAATTAGTAATCCACGCCGCCGGAGACCCGAAACTAGCAATCGGACTCGCCGAGTGTCAAGGAGCATATGCGCCTGCGCAGCGCTTGTCTGGCCCATGCGCTCTCGCGCGTGCTAAAAGGTCGCGAAACCAGATGAACAAACGCTTCTCCCGGATCGCATTGGTTGGCAAAGTCGAAGACGTGCGCGTCGCCGACTCGATGGTGGCGCTCGCGCGGCACCTGCGCTCGCGCGGCCTCGTGGTGCTGGTTGACGCGAGCGTCGCGGTGGCCGACCTGCCCGCGGACGTCGAGCGCAGACCGGTCAGCGAGCTGGCGCAGGATGCAGACCTGATCGTGGCCATCGGCGGTGACGGAACGATGCTATATGCGGCGCAACTCGCCATCGGGCGCGACATCCCGCTGCTCGGCATCAATCGCGGCCGCCTGGGGTTCCTGACCGACGTGTCGCCCGACGACATGCTGGAGAGCTTTGACACGGTGCTGCAGGGACGCTATGAAACCGATGTCCGGAAACTCCTTGAGGCGCGCCTCACGCGTGCTGACGAGCCGGTCGCAGTGTGCCGCGCCCTGAATGATGTCGTCGTGCAGAGGCATGAGTCCGGCCGGATGGTCGAACTGGAGACCTGGATCGGCGGCCAGTTCGTCAATGCGCATGGCGGCGACGGCCTCGTGATCGCGAGCGCGACGGGCTCGACGGCCTATGCGCTGTCCTGTGGCGGCCCGATCATCCATCCGTCGCTCGAAGTGCTGGTCATCGCGCCGATCTCTCCGCACACACTCTCCGACCGGCCGATCGTCGTCAGTCGCGACAACCGCATCGAAGTACGCATGATCGAGCGATCCGGCACCCGTGCGCAGGTCACCTGCGACGGCATGCTGCTCGGCGACCTGGAAGGCAATTCCCGCCTGGTGATCGAACCGGCCGGCGTCGGCATCACGCTGCTGCACCCGCCGGGCCACGATTACTTCCGCCTGCTGCGCTCGAAACTGCACTGGGGCCGCAGCGCGCGCAGCGGCAGCATGGAGCCCTGACTTGCTGGTGCACCTGCAGATCCGCGACTTCGCGATCATCGATTCCGTTGAGCTCGAGCTGGACGGCGGCCTGACGGCCCTCACCGGGGAAACCGGCGCCGGCAAGTCAATCATCGTCGACGCCGTCATGCTGGCGATCGGCGGCCGCGCGAGCGCCGACATGCTGCGCCATGGCGCAGAGCGCGCCGAGATCACGGCGAGCTTCGATGTCGAGGGCGATGAACGCGTGCGCCGCTGGCTGGAGGAACAGTCACTGGCCGATGACGGCGGGGAAATCGTGCTGCGCCGGGTGATCGGCAAGGACGGGCGCTCGCGACAATACGTCAACGGCCAGACGCTGCCCGCCCAGGCCGTGCGCGAGCTCGGTGACTGCCTGATCGACATCCACGGCCAGCAGGAATTCCAGTCCCTGGTGCGCCGCGACATGCAGCGCGAGCTCGTGGACGATCATGGCGGCCACGACGCGCTGCTCGAGCCTGTTCGTGCGCTCGCCGACGAATGGCGACGCCTCACCGAAGAGCGCGACGCCCTGGCGGCGCTTGCCAGCGACCGCGGCTCGCGACTCGAACTGCTGCGCTATCAGGCAGGCGAGCTCGAGGCGCTCAATCTGGGCGACGGCGAGGTCGCGGGGCTCATCGACGAGCGGTCGCGC
>JBATEA010000103.1:0-1531 GCA_049663745.1 Steroidobacteraceae bacterium
GTTCCTCGACGATCTGCGGCACGGTAGTCGAGTGCCCGACGATCAGCACGCGGCCGCCCCGGTATTCCTGGCGCGCGCGCTTGGCAACCAGCGCGATGTCCGCGGCCGGTACGACGACGACCGGAACGCCGAGCCGATTTGCCAGGGGCCGGACGGTTTCCTGCGTGCGGCGAAACTCGCTGACGAAGATGCCCTGGACGCGAAACTCCTCCGGGCCCTGGCCCAGGATGTGCGCGAGTGCTTCCGCCCTCGCCTCGCCCGCCGGCGACAGCGGCGGGTCCTCCGCCGGCAGCGCCGCTTTCTCGGCATGACGCATCACGATGATCGTCGTCGTCGAAGCTGACGCCAGCAGCCAGATCGCGAGGCCGAGGACGAACGCCGCTGCGAGTGCGGCGAGCCAAACCGGGGCCAGGAAAGGGCGCCGCCGCAGGCTCGCATATTCCTTGTGCATGCCGGGAATGATACTCCCGCGCTGCTCAGGCGCGAACGAACTCCCGGCCGGCCGATTCGATCGCCTCGAGAGTCGACCGGACGTCGTCCCAGGTCGTCTGGTGGGACATGATGCAGAATCTCAATGAATACGCGCCGCGCAGGCGCGTGGATGAGAGCATGGCGATTCCTGAGGCAATGACCTGCGCCTGGATCTTTTCGTTGAGTTCATCGATTGCGTCCGCGGCCAGTCCGGATTCCGCGGGCCGGAAGCGAAAACAAAGTATGCCGAGGGAAGGCGGACTCAGGAGCTCGAGACAATCCGACCGCTGGACGAAATCGCCGGCCCGGTCGGCGAGCTCGATGCCTCGTGCAATGGCTCGCCGGAATGCCGCCAGCCCGAAGGTCTGGACCGACATCCATACCTTGAGTGCGCGGAAAGAGCGGGTCAGTTGCAGGCCCCGGTCGGCGAAATTCACCTGTTCCATGCCGAGGCGCGTGTCCTGCAGATATTCCGGATGGACGCTGAAAGCGCGCTCGAGCACGGCCACATCGCGGACCATCACGCAACCCGCCTCGAATGGCTGGAACAGCCACTTGTGCGCGTCGAGGCTGATCGAGTCCGCCTGGTTCAGGCCTTCGAGCAAGGCCTTTCCTCGCTCGCAGAGCATTGCAAATCCGCCGTAGGCCGCGTCAACGTGCAGCCAGATCTTCTGCTGCGCACAGAACCGTGCCATTTCGGGCAGCGGGTCGATGGCGCCGGTATTGGTGGTCCCGGCATTCGCGCAGACGGCGATCGGCGTCAGGCCGCGGTCGCGCGCCCCGGAGACAGCGCGATCCAGTTCGCCCAGGCAGATCCTGTATTGGGAGTCCGAGACGACCTTGATGATGCCTTCGGGCCGCACGCCGATGATGCGGGCGGCGCGCTCGAGGGCGCTGTGGCTCTGGTCGCTCAGGAACACCGCGGGACGCCATGGCGCACCGTGATGTTCCCGGGCTGCGACCAGGGCATCGAGGGTCGCCGCGGACCCGCCCGACGTGAAAAGGCCCCCGCCGCAGGCCGGGTAGCCGATCCATTGTCGGAACCAGTCGATGACGACCA
>JBATEA010000104.1:0-1518 GCA_049663745.1 Steroidobacteraceae bacterium
GCGTCGGCCGCGTGCTGGTGGTCGAATCCGAGCAGGTGCAGCGTGCCGTGAATCACCATGTGCGCCCAGTGCGCGTGCAACGCCTTGCCCTGCGCGCGCGCTTCGCGCGCGACGATGGGCGCGCAGACGACGACGTCGCCGATCATCCAGCGCGACTTGCCATCATCGGCGGGCATCGCAAATGACAATACGTTCGTCGGCGCCTGCTTGCCGCGATAGCGCGAGTTCAACGCACGGCTCTCGGCCGCCCCGACCACGCGGATCCCGAGTTCGCCCTGGCACCTGCCCGCGGCGAGGCGTGCCCAGCCGCGCAGCGTCGCGGGTGCGGGCGCCCACGGCCGGCGCGTACGGTAACGCAGCAGCACTTCGAGCGTCATTTCCCGCCACCGTGCCCTGGCTCGCGCTCATAGGCTTCGACGATGCGCTGCACCAGCGGGTGGCGCACGACGTCGCGCGCGGAAAACCGCGTGACGGCGATGCCCTCGACGCCGGCCAGCACCTCGAGCGCGTGCCGCAGGCCGGATTGCCGGTGCGCCGGCAGGTCGGTCTGGGTGATGTCGCCGGTCACGACTGCGCGCGAGCCGAAGCCGATGCGGGTCAGGAACATCTTGATCTGCTCGACCGTCGTGTTCTGCGCCTCGTCGAGGATCACGAATGCCTCGTTCAGCGTGCGCCCGCGCATGAAGGCGAGCGGCGCGATCTCGATGATGTTTCTCTCGATCAGGCGCGCCACGCGGTCGAAACCGATCATCTCATAGAGCGCGTCGTACATCGGGCGCAGGTAGGGATCGATCTTCTGCGACATGTCGCCCGGCAGGAACCCGAGGCGCTCGCCGGCCTCGACCGCGGGCCGCACCAGCACGATGCGGCGCACGGACTCGCGCTGCAGCGCCTCGACGGCACAGGCGACGGCCAGGTAGGTCTTGCCGGTGCCGGCCGGCCCGATGCCGAATGTCAGGTCGTGCGCGCGGATATTGCGCAGGTATTCCTGCTGGTTCGGGCCGCGTCCGCGGATCCGCCCGCGCAGTGTCTGCACGGACAGCGCGTCATCCGCGGACTCTCCGCCCATGCCGGTTTCCTGGATCGCGAGATGCACGTCCTCCGGCGACACCGCATTGGCGCCGGCGCGCTCGTAGAGGAGCCGCAGCACGGTCGCGCCGGCCCCGGCATTGGCGCCGGTCACCGAGAAGCGCCCGGAACGGTGGCGGATCTCCACACCGAGCCGGTTCTCGAGCTGGTGCAGATTCTCGTCCAGCGGGCCGCACAGCGCTGCGAGTCGGGCGTTGTCCGCGGCGCCGAAGTCGACGCTCGATTCCGGGGCGCTATTCAAGCGACCAGCCGGCCGCGCAGCGAATTCGGCATGGCCTCGGTGATCTGCACGCGCGCGAACCGGTCGACGAGCTCCGCGGGCCCGTCGAAATTGACCCAGCGCATGTTTTCCGTGCGCCCCGCGAGCTGGCGCGGGTCGCGCTTCGCAGGCCGCTCGACCAGCACGTGCTGGATGCTGCCGATCATGCC
>JBATEA010000105.1:0-14159 GCA_049663745.1 Steroidobacteraceae bacterium
GCCCTCGCCCGGTTCATGATTAAACATTTCAACAAACGTTTAACTGATTGTCAAGCGGACGGAAAGAGCGCCCGCGACGCCCGGTTGCAGGCTGCGTCCGCCCGCCGCAAGATGTCGCAAAGGACTGGAAAGCTTGGAGAAATTCGACCCCGCCCGCCGGCTGATCGTCGGCTCGGCGATCATCGGCTCGATCGGCACCTTCGGCCTGCACGTGCTGCTGCCGGCGCTGCCGGCGATCGCGACGGCGATGGGCACGAATGCAGCCGCCGCGCAGTTGTTGATCAGCCTGTCGCTGGTCGCCATCGCATTCGGCAATCTCGTCATCGCACCGCTGTCGGATCGCTATGGACGCCGGCCCGTAGTCCTTGCAGGACTCGGCCTCTTTGTCATGGGCAGTATTGGCGGGATCGTGGCGCCCTCGCTCGACCTGCTGGTGCTCGCGCGCATCGTCCAGGCTTTCGGCGGTGGTGCGGCGATGGCCGTCATGCGGGCAACGATCATGGATTTCTTCGGGCCGGCGCGCGCGGCGAGCGCCATTGCAGCGACGGCGATGGCGATCCTCATCGCGCCAATGCTCGCGCCGACGCTCGGCGGGCTCGTGATCGAATGGTACGACTGGCGCGCCGTGTTCGCCCTGTCCGGGCTGCTTGGCGGGGCCGTCATGCTGTTCGCGGCACGCAAGCTGGTCGAAACCAGGCCTGCGAACCCGGCGGCCGGGCCGTCGCCGCGCACGCTGTCGAGCTACCGGCAGCTCTTCGGCTCGCGCGCCTACCGGACCTATCTCGCTTTCGGCTCCAGCATGATGAGCATGATTTACACCTTCGTGACGGGTGCGCCCTACATTGCCATCGACGTGCTGGGCATTTCGCCCTCACGCCTGGGCTTGTTGCTGTTCTTCCCCGCCGTCGCCTCCTTCGCCGGTTTCATGGTCGCCTCGCGTGTCGTCAACCGGGTAGGCGGACTGCGCCTGATGCAGGTCGGCGCCGTGTTTGCATTCACGGGGACGGCGACGATGGCCGTGCTCTCGCTCGCGGGCGTCTGGCATCCGTTCGCCATTTTCCTGCCGGGTATGCTGATCGGCTTTGCGAATGCGCTCGCGACACCCAGCTCGACGACGGCTGCGATCACGCGCCACCCGGCCATTGCCGGGGCGGCGTCAGGACTGCTGGGATTCGTGCATCTGCTGGTCGCGGCGGGCGCCACGCAACTCGTCGCATTCTTCGCGAATCATTCGCCGGTGCCGCTGGCGGCGACCCTGATGGGCTTGTGCCTGGTGGCGCTCTTCGCGCTGCGCTCGATCGCGCGGATGCCCGTTCAGGTCGGGCCGTATTCTCCGCCCGTGGAGCCCGAACCGACGCGATAGCGGAAGCGCACCGCGCCGAAAGTCAGCGTATCGCCGTCATCGAGCTTCCCGTAGCGGAGCTGAATGCCGTTGATGAATACGCCATTGCGGCTGTTGGCATCGATCACGGAAACTTCGCGGCCGCGCACCTTCAGCACCGCATGCAGGCGGCTGACGGTCGGATCCACGATGCGCAGGTCATTGTCCCGCGTGCGGCCGATATTGATGCGCGGCAGCGTGACCTCGTAAACGGATCCGACTGAATCGAGGCCGATCAGGTAACGGCGCACCCTTTGATCGGCCTGCGCAGCAACCGGCGGAGCCATGTCTTCGATGACCGGCGGCTCCAGGTCGGCCATGTCCACGATCGGCACTTCCATCGTCAGCGCGGCCGGCAATTCAACGGATTCCTCCGCTCGCAGCTCAGGCGGAGCTTCCATCGGGTCCTGGATGGCGGGCGCAGCTTCCGCCTTCTGCTCGCCGCCGAAGAAGCGGCGCAGCAGCCTGCGCAATTCGTCGCCGCCCTGGCTTCCGCCGTCGAGTTCGCGCAAGTGATTGCGCAGGTTCTGGATGAATTCCTCGCGCTCGGCAAGATCCGCCAGCAACTGTTCGCGCGCTGCGCGCAGGCGGTCGATTTCCTCGCGCGCGTCCCGGAGCGCACGGCCGCGCTTGCTGAGCCGCTCGTTCAGGCCCGCGAAGACGCTTTCCGCCGGTGTCGGCGCGTCCGGGTCCTCGAGCACTTCGTCGTGCCCGACGGAGCGCTGCAGGTCGCGCAGTTCTTCGAGGAAGCCATCGCGCTCGACCGCCAGCCTGGCGAGCTGCGCCGAGAGGTCCTCGATTTCCTGCTCGCGCTCGGCGAGCAGGCGATTGCGTTCGGCCATGTCGGCGCTGAGGCTTGAAACGCGTTTCTGCCAACGCGCGCGCTCGGCGCCGATCCCGGCGGCGAGTTCGAGCTGCTCGTCCTCGGCCTCCGAAAGGCGCTGGTTGAGGTCGACTTCCGTTTCGGTGAAGAGCTCGATGTCCTCGCTGGCGTCCTGGACTTCGAGGCCCTGCATCAGCCGGGTATCTTCATCGACGAAGACCGGCGCGTCCTCGAGATCATCAGCGGACCTTGCGAGTTCCCACTCGTGGCCGCCGACCAGGCGACGTTCGGTCGTCAGTTCGATGTGCTCCATCAACTGACTCAAGTCTTCGGCGGTGATGCCGCTGTCCGACTGACCCTCATCATCCCGCTTTGTCATTTCCCTATCCCCTGGTCCGGTCATCGCGCTGCCGCGCCTGCCGACCTGATTATGCCCCTGGGGCGGTTTCCCGCCAGTTGGGAGTATCCCCGGGCCCCTCCGCCAATTCTGTGACCCGCGTCACAGCCGGGGGGGTCCCCGGGGGCGCCAGTGTACGATGGCGCACATGCAACAGGTCTGGATGCTCTCGGCGACCCAGGCCCTGTGCATGTCCGGCAGTTTCCTGTTCTTCCTGCTGGGCGGAATCATCGGTTCGGGGCTGGCGCCGGCGCCCGGCCTTGCGACTTTGCCGGTCTCGCTGGTCATCATCGGGCTTGCCGCCAGCGTCCTGCCGGCCGGCCTGCTGATCCGCCGTGTCGGGCGACGTGCCGCATTCGTGGCAAGCGCGGTGCTGGCGGCGCTCGGCTCCATCACGGCGGGGTTCGGCATCCAGGCCGCCAATTTCTGGATTTTCTGTTGCGGCGCGCTGTTGCTGGGCGCCAACAACGCGATGGTCATGCAGTACCGCTTCGCGGCCGTCGAATACGTCCAGCCCGAGCGCGCCAGCAAGGCCATCGCGATCGTCATGAGCGGCGCCTTCGTTGCCGCCTGGCTGGGCCCGGAACTTGCCGTGCGTTCCGCCGACATCGTCGCGGGTGCGCACTATGCGGGATCGTTCTTCGTCGGCGGCGGACTGTTCCTGCTCGCGGCCATCGTGCTCGCGCTGACCCCGGTCGCGACGCGCGCGGCACACGAGGACACGCGCCCGCCTCGACCGCTCGCCGTGATCGCGGCGCAGCCGGAATTCCGTGTCGCGGTGCTTGCGGCGCTGGTCTCGTACGCGGTGATGAGCTTCATCATGACCGCGACGCCGATCAGCATGCACGTCATCGACCGGCACGACGAGTTCGCGACCAAGAGCGTCATCCAGGGCCACCTGCTCGCGATGTACCTGCCGTCGCTCGCGAGCGGCTGGATCATCGCGCGCCTCGGCATCCGCCCGGTCCTCGTGATGGGTGTCCTGCTGATGTCGAGTTGCGTTGCCATCACGGCATTCGCGGGGCACGGCGTGATGCACTACAGCTGGGCGCTCGCGTTGCTCGGCGTCGGCTGGAACCTGTTGTTCATCTCCGCCACGACGCTGCTCACGCACTGCTACTGGCCACAGGAACGGGTCCAGGTGCAAACGCTGAACGACTTCATGGTGTTCGGGGCCCAGGCCGCCGCTTCGCTGATGGCGGGCGTCGCGCTCGCGACGATCGGCTGGCAGCGGCTGAACATCGCGACGCTGCCGCTTCTGGCGGCCGTGCTGGTGACGCTGGCGCTCGCCGCACGGCGGCAGCGGGTGCGAGTCTAGCGGTCCAGGAATCCGCGGATGCGCGCAACCAGCGGCGCGACCGGCTCCAAGAGCGGCGCCGTCGAGCCGTCGCCAACCTGCATCATCGGTTGCGCCGGCGTCACCGCCGGCTGCTGGTTTCCAGCGTAGACCAGGCGGCGCACCTCGCGCGGCCGGAGCGCCGCCAACTCGAATGCGACCAGCGCGCCTTGGCCGACGCCAACCAGGTCCACCTCGCGCAGCCGCAGCTGGTCGACCAGGTCGCCGAGCGCCCCCGCCAGGTTCGCAACCGACAGCCGACCCAACGGCCCGTCGGACGCGCCGCTGCCCGGCAGGTCCGGCGCATAGACCGAGCGATCGGATCCCAGCAGCGCCGCGCAGGCATTGAAGTCGGCGCCCTTGCCGTTGTCGCCGTGCAGGAACAGCAGCGCCGTGAATTCGTCGAAGCCGCCGCTCGGCGGAAAGGCCGTCGTCAGGTGCATCTGGCCATAGCGGCAATCCACGTACATGCGCCGCAAGGATGTCGCCGCCGCAGACGCCCGGATCTTTGCCGCCATGCCCGCCCCGTTCCAATCGCTCCTTGTATCATGGTGCATCAAGGAGCCCGCAATGCCAAAGAACCGACGCACATTCCTGCTCCCGGCCCTCGCAATGGCCGCCGGACTGGTCTTCGTCACCGCAGCGCCGGCCGCAGGACCTGATCAGGCCGCGACATTTGAACGGATCAAGTCGCTGGCCGGCACCTGGACCGGAAAGATGGAGGACCCGCTCGACGGCCCGCCGGTCACGGTGCGCTACGAGGTCGTCAGCAACGGCAAGGCTGTCATCGAATACCAGAATCCAGGCAAGACCTACGAGATGGTCACGGTGTACTACCTCGCAAACGGCAAACTGCAGGCCACGCATTACTGCGGCGCCGGCAACCAGCCGGCATACAAGCTGGACGAAAAATCGACGGCGGACCTGGCATTGCTCGAATTCGCCGGCGGCACGGGCTTCGATCCGGCCAAGGACGGGCATGTGCACCAGGGCGAGATCCGCTTCCTGTCGCCGGATCGCATCGAGCATCGCTGGTTTCACTACGTCGGCCCGAAGGAACTCGGCTCGACGCAGTGGTTCCTGCAGCGCCAGGTCGAGGCGCCGCCAGCGCCAGTCGCGACGCCCCCGCCGCCTGCGGAACCCGCGCCTGCGCCCGTGCCAGAGCCGGGAGCGACGACATGAGGCGATTCCTCGCCGCTGGGGCAATCCTGTGCGCCGGGGGCAGCGCGGCGGCGGCGGCGCCGCCGCCTGACTGCAGGGGCGCCGAGTACCGGCAGTTCGATTTCTGGATCGGCGCATTCGACGTGCAAACGCCCGACGGAGAAATCGCCGGGCACAATGTCATCGAGCCCACGCTGGATGGCTGCGTGTTGACCGAGCACTGGCTCGGAGCCGACGGCAGCGAGGGACGCTCGATCAATTTCTATGATCGCCGCGAGCAGCGCTGGAACCAGGTCTGGATCGACGCGCGGGGCGGCGTGCTCCGGCTCGCCGGCGGGATCGCGGACGGATCGATGCTGCTCGAGGGAACGACACCGGACAAGGACGGCGGGGCCCGGCGGCACCGGATCCGCTGGACGCCGCTGCCGGACGGCAGCGTGCGCCAGCACTGGGAATCATCGACCGACGACGGCGCGACCTGGGCCACCGTTTTCGACGGCAATTACCGGCACCAGCGCTGATTCAATACTCGTCGTACTTCCGGGCCTGGCCGCGCACGCGTTCCGCCGGGTACCTGGCGGCATTGCGCTCGAGTTTTTCGCCGGCCGCCTGCAGGAGGTCGATGTCGAGCCGGTCGGCGATCCGCACCAGATACCACAACACGTCGGCCATCTCCTCGGCCGCGCGCCGGCGCCGGTCAGCGTCGAGCGCTGCGCTCTGCTCCTCGGTCAGCCACTGGAAAAGCTCGACCAGCTCGGCCGCCTCCACCGAGAGGGCCATCGCGAGATTTTTCGGGCTGTGGAACTGATCCCAGTCGCGCTCCGCGACGAATTCACGCAGGCGTTCCTTCAGTTCCACGAGGTCGCGCATGGCGTCACTGTCAGCCAATCGCCGCTCGCGCGCAACGTCTGGTCGATTCCGGATTGCCAGTGCCGTACGCCGACCGGCAGAATCGACGCTCCATGCCTGTCCGCTTTGTATGGCGCCGGAGAAAAACGACCATGCCGCATGCCGCACGATGGATCACGGCCCTGCTGGCCCTCGCGCCGGTCGCGGCGCTCGGCGCCGACGCGGCTCCTGCGCCCCTGAGCGCCGAGACCATGTGGAAGATCCAGCGGGTCGGCGATCCCGCACTGTCGCCGGATGGCCGCCAGGCCGTGTTCCCGGTGACTGCCTACGACGAGGAGAATGACAAGGGCGAGGCGGACCTGTACCTGGTCCCGACCGCGGGGGGCGCGGCGCGCCGCCTGACCAGCATGCCCGGCAAGGAATCCGGGGCAGCCTGGAGCCCCGACGGACGCTGGATCGCGTTCGTCGCCAAGCGCAGCGACGACAAGGAATCGCAGCTCTACGTGCTGCCGACTGACGGCGGCGAGGCGACGAAAGTCGGCGACATCCCGACCGGCGTGACCGCACCGAAATGGTTCCCGGATTCGAAGCGCATCGCCTTCATATCGCGCGTCTGGCCCGATGTCACCGACTGGAAGAAGGCGGCCGAGCGGCTCAAGGAGCGCGAAGACTCGAAGATGAAAGCGCAAGCCTGGAGCAGGCCGCCGATCGCCTACTGGGATCACTGGATCGACGATCGGCAGGCGCACGTCTTCTCGATCCCGCTCGAGGGCGGGGCCCCGACTGCCATCACGCTCGGCACCGGCTACGAGCTCACGCGCCAGGAACTCGACGGCCAGGCCTATGACATTTCGCCGGACGGCAGCGAAGTCGCATTCGTCGCCGATATCGACGCCACGGGCGTCGACCAGAATTTCGACGTTTTCGTCGTGCCCGCGACCGGCGGCCCGGCGCGCAATCTCACGACCGACAATGCCGGGGACGACGAGAACCCGAGGTACAGCCCCGACGGCCGCTGGCTGCTGCACACGCGCCAGACGATCAAGGGTTTCTACGGGGACTCGTACCAGGCCTGGCTGATCGACCGCAAGACCGATGCGCGCCGCCGGCTCGCCGCGGACTGGGACCGTTCGCTGAACGGCATGGTCTGGTCGCCGGACTCAAAGAGCATTTTTGCGGCCATCGACGATGCGGGCACCGAGCGCATTAGTCGCATCGACATCACGAACGGCCGTCATGCACCCGTGACGACGAGCGCCAGCTTTTCGAGCCTTGCGATCGCGGGCACGCCCGCGACGCTCGTTGGCCTGCGCCAGTCTTTCAGCGAACCGCCGACCCTCGTGCGCATCGGCACGCGTGACGGCACGGTGACGAAACTCTCGGACCTCAACGACACGCTGCTGGCCGCCGTCGCCTTCGGCAAGGTCGAGAGCGTGACCTACCAGGGCGCAGGCGGCGACGACATCCAGATGTGGGTCGTCTATCCGCCGGGCTTCGACCCCGGGAAGAAATACCCGCTCTACCTCCTGCTGCACGGCGGCCCGCACAACGGCGTCGCCGACGCCTGGACCTTCCGCTGGAACGCGCAGGTGTTCGCCGGCTGGGGCTATGTCGTCGCCTGGCACAACTTCCACGGCTCGAGCGGATTCGGCCAGGCCTTCACGGATTCCATCAACCCGGACCACATCACGAAGCCCTACCAGGACACGATCCGCGCCGCGGAATGGTTCGCAGCGCAGCCCTGGATCGACCACGACCGCATGCTGGCCGGCGGCGGCAGCTACGGTGGCTTCCTCGCCGCGACGCTGAACGGCAAGCCGCATCCGTTCAAGGCACTGGTCGCGCACGCGGCGGTGTACAGCGAATACGCGCAGTACGGCGCCGATTACGGCGCCGGCAAGCGCCGCTTCTTCGAGGCCTGGGATCGGCCTGAGGAATTCGCGCGCTATTCGCCGAACACCTATGCCGGCAATTTCGTGACGCCGACGCTCGTCGTCGTCGGGCAGCTCGACCAGCGCGTACCGCTCAACAACGGCATCGAGCTGTTCAACACGCTGCAGAATCGCGGCGTCGAGAGCCGTCTCCTGTACTTCCCCGACGAAAATCACTGGGTCCTGAAGCGGCAGAATTCCCTGTACTGGTACCGGGAAGTCCGGGACTGGCTCGCACATTACGCGCCGGCCGGCGCACGCTGAGAGACGGAGAAAACATGAACATGACCCGACGCGCCGTTCTCAAGGCCAGCGCCGGAACGGCGCTCGCAATCGCCGCCGGCCGGCTGTCGGCCGGAGAACAGAAGCAGAAGACGCTGCTGATCCTCGGCGGCACCGGCTTCATCGGTCCGCACCTGACCGAGCAGGCGCTCGCGCGCGGCTGGAAGGTCACGCATTTCAACCGCGGCAAGCGCGACCCGGATGGCGTCGAGAAGGTCGAGACGCTGCTCGGCGACCGCAAGGGCCAGCTCGATGCGCTGAAGGGGCGCAGCTGGGACGCGGTGGTGGACAACACCGGCTACATCCCGAAGTACGAGAAGCTGTCTGCGGACCTGCTGGCGCCGAACACCGGTTATTGCCTCTACATCTCGAGCATCTCCGCCTACGCGGGATTCGAGAAGCCGAATGACGAGTCCTCGCCCCGCGGCGTGCTCGCGAACATCGAGGAAGAGCAGGTCACGAACGATTCCTATGGCCCGATGAAGGCGCTCTGCGAGGACTATGTGCGCCAGGCCTATGGCAAGCGCTCCTCCATCGTGCGCCCGGGCTACATCGTCGGCCCGCTCGACCCGACCGACCGCTTCACCTATTGGCCCGTGCGCGTGGCGCGCGGCGGCGAGATGGCCGTGCCGGGCACACCCGCCGACCCGATCCAGATCATCGACGTGCGCGACCTCGCGCACTTCATGCTCGACCTCGTCGAGCGCCGCGTGGATGGATTCTTCAATGCCGTCACGCCGCCAGGCGGCCTCACGATGGGCGGACTGATCGACTCGAGCAAGCGCATCTCCGGCGCCGATACCCAGGCGACCTGGATCGACGAAGATTTCCTTGCGCAGCAATTGAAGCCCGAGGAGATGAACTTCGCGCCCTGGGGCCCGATGCGTGGCGTGGAGGCCGGCGCCTCGCTGACCGGCATCAAGCTCTCTGCGGCCCAGGGGCTGACGAGTCGCCCGCTCGACGACACCGTGCGCGACACGCTGGCCTGGCACGCGACCCGCCCGCCCGAGCGGCAGGCGGCGCTGCGCTCCGGGCTCTCAGCCGAGCAGGAAACCAAGCTGCTCGCGGCCTGGCACGCCCGCAAGACTTCCTAGTTGTGCCGCCCGCCCACGGGCGTAAGATCAAAAGAAGGGCACGACGGGAGGCGGCAATGCGCACTGTCAGGCAGTTGCTCGACGGCAAGCCGAAGGACGTCTACACGGTCAACACCGAGGATCCGGTCCGCACCGCAATCCAGCTGATGGCCGATCACTTCGTCGGCGCGCTGCCGGTGCTTTCCGCCGGCCGGCTCGTCGGCATCGTCTCGGAGCGCGACTACGCGCGCAAGGTCGTGCTGCTGGGCCGCAATTCCACCGAGACGATGGTCGCGACGATCATGAGTTCGCCGGTCATCCACGTCGGGCCGCAGAATTCCGTCAACGACTGCATGGTGCTGATGACCGACAAGCGCATCCGCCACCTGCCAGTCGTCGAAAATGACCGGTTGATCGGCGTGATCTCGATCGGCGACTGCGTCAAGGCCGTCATCGACGAGCAGAAGCACGAGA
Organism: Steroidobacteraceae bacterium; assembly: GCA_049663745.1. Taxonomy (GTDB): domain Bacteria; phylum Pseudomonadota; class Gammaproteobacteria; order Steroidobacterales; family Steroidobacteraceae; genus SCUD01. The sequence goes on from JBATEA010000105.1 coordinate 9,708, forward strand.
TCGAGGATCTCCGGCGCTACATCGCCGGCTGAAAATTACCAGCTGCCGCTGTTCGGCATCGACGCCCAGGGCTCGCGGGGCGGCAGCGCTGCGCCCTTCTGCAACAACTCGATCGAGACATCGTCCGGCGAGCGCACGAAAGCCATGTGCCCGTCGCGCGGCGGCCGGTTGATGGTGATGCCGGCGGCCTGGAGCTTCGCGCACAGCGCGTAGATGTCGTCCACCTGGTAGGCAAGATGGCCGAAGGCGCGGCCCATCGTGTACTGCTCAGGATCCCAGTTCCAGGTCAGCTCGACCTGCGCCTCATCGTCGCCCGGCGCCGCGAGGAACACGAGCGTGAAACGGCCGCGTTCGTTGACGTGGCGATCGAGTTCCACGAGCCCGAGCTTGTTGCAGTAGAAATCGAGCGACTGATCGAGGTCGGTGACCCGGACCATCGTGTGCAGGTACTTCATGCGAGGAAATTTACCAGAACGCCCGCCAGCGCGCCGCCGGCGATGATCCACAGCACGTCGATGCGCGTGCGCAGGAGCAAGAGCAGCGCCACCGCCGCGATCGCGACCGGGCTCCACTGCGTCGCGCCGGGCCCCGCCGGGGAAAATACCGCCGTCGCGAACACGCCGGCGAGGCTCGCGATCACGCCGACGGCGGCCGCCGTGATGCCGGCGAGAGCGCCCGCAAGCCGCGGGACGGCAGTCAGGCGCTCCACATAGGGCGCACCCACCAGGATGAAGACAAAGGACGGCAGGAAGGTCGCCCAGGACGTGAGCAGCGCAGTCGTCATGGCGGTCAACGCCGGGCCCGCCGCTCCCGGCGAGTTCCATCCCGCCATGTAGCCGATGAACTGCAGCACGATGATCAGCGGGCCGGGCGTCGTCTCTGCGAGCGCGAGACCGGTCACTGTCTGCGCCTGCGTGAGCCAGCCGTGGACTTCGACCGCCTGCTGGTTGACCCAGGCGAGCACCGAGTAAGCGCCGCCGAAGGTGACGAGCGCGGCGTTTGTAAAGAAACCGTAAACCTGCGCATAGAGCGAATCCCGCCCGGCCAGCGAGAGCACCAACGCACCGGGTATCACCCAGAGCGCGATGCCGGCGACCAGCGCGCGCCAGGGAAATTGGATGGTGGCGGTGTCGGCAACGGATTGCGGCGCTTGCCGGCGCATCAGCGCGCCGGCGCACGCCGCCGCGAGCAACAGCACCGGGAACGGCGCAAGCTTCCAGGTCATCACCGCCCAGGCGGCGGCCGCGATCACGAAATGCATCGGCGCCGACAGCGCGCGGCGCGCGATCCGCCACAGCGCCTGCAGCACGAGCGCGACGACCGTGGCCTGAAGCCCGAACAGCAGCGCCGCGATCGCGGGCACGGAGCCGTGCACCGCGTAGACGAAGGACAGGCCGAGCAGCAGCACCGCCGCCGGGACGATGAAGCAGAGCCCGGCGACGACCCCGCCCAGGGGGCCGTGCAGGCGCCAGCCGATCCAGATCGCGAGCTGCAGCGCCTCGGGGCCCGGCAGCAGCATGCAGAAATTCAGCGCATCCATGAATGGCCGCTCGGCGAGCCAGCCGCGCCGCTCGACGATCTCGCGGTGCATGATTGCAATCTGCCCGGCCGGTCCGCCGAAGGAAATGAAACCGAGCTTCAGCCAGAACCGGAAAGCTTCGCGGCGCGAAAGCGGGCTTATCGGCGGAATAGCAGCCAGCTCAGGTAGACGATCAGCACGAATACGATCGGCACCACGACCGCGAGCGAGCGGCGGGCGGTTTTCATGATGCCCATGCCGCGTGCCTGCAGTTCCTCGGCACGGTCCTGCAGGCGTTCCGCCCGCTCGGCCTGGCGGCGAAAGACCTCGAACTGCTCTTTCTGCAGCGCGAGCGCCTCGGCCTGGCGCGCGAGCTGCGTCGCCTGGTTGTCGCGGATCTGCTCGAGCAGCGCGGCGATGCGCGTCCCATCCGGTTCCATTTCGTCGGCTCCTTCAGCGTTCGGTGATCGGCGCGTACCAGGACAGCGCCTTGAAATTCGCGATCCAGGCGCAGATCGCCGGATAGTCCGCGAGCCGAAAGCCCGCTTCGTCGGCGACGTGCGTGTAAGCGAAGAGCGCGATGTCCGCGAGCGTGACCTTGTCGCCCACCAGCCAGCGCCGGCCCGTCAGCTGCCGCTCGAGAACCGTCAGTGCTTCGGCGCCACGGTGGAAGCGTTCTTCGTAGCGCTCGCCGAAATCGGCCGGCGTTTTCTTCAGCGACGTGAGCCAGAAGCGCACGGTGCCGACGCCCGGCTCGAGCTGGTACTGCTCGAAGCACATCCACTGCCACATCAACGCGCGCTCGTAGGGATCGGAAGGGATCAGCGCAGACCCTTCCGCCAGGTAGGCGATGATCGCGTGGCTCTCGGCGATCGGCCCGCGGCCCGGAACGACGAGCAGAGGGATTTTGCCGTTCGGATTGACCGCAAGATACTCGGGCGTTCGCGTTGCGCCGGCGACGATGTCCATTTCCTTCAGCTCGTAGGGCATGCCGAGTGCCTTCATCACCAGGCGGCACTTGTAGCCATTGCCCGAGGGCAGGTAGTCGTACAGAACGAGGCTCATGCGTCAGACCCCGACAACAGGTTGCGCGCGGCGCGCGCGGCGCGCAGGCCCGATATGTGGGCGCCGTGCAGCGTGCCGTAGGCGCTCTGCTCAGTGTGCTCGCCAGCGAACACGATGCGCCCGCCGACCGGGCGGGTCAGCAGGGCACGCGCGCCGAAGCGACCGGGCAGGCAGTGCGAATACGAGCCGCGGCTCCAGGGATCTCCGGCCCAGGCGGTCGTCGCGCCGCGATCGAACTGGCGCCGGATTTCGCCGCCCAGCATCTTCGTGAGCTCCCCGAGCGCGTGTTCGATCGTCGCCGCCTCGCCCGCCGCCTCGAGTTCCTGCGCGAGGCGCCCGGCGGACAGTCCGACGCAGAAATTCTCGCCCCACATCCGTGTCAGGTATGTCAGGCCGCGGCCGTCGCTGCGGCGCAGCATCATGACTTCCAGTTTTTCATTCTGGAACACGTTGCGCTTGAAGCGCAGCGCCACCTTGTTCATCACGCCGAGCGGGAGGTCGTGGTGCGCCTGCAGCACTTCGACCGGCAGGTAAGGCGAAAAGATCACGGCGCCCGCGGTGATGACGGACGTCGGCAGCGCGACGATCGCGACGCGCGCCGTAAAGGTCCCCGCCGGCGTTTCGGCTGCAACGCCGCGGCCGTCCCAGCGGATGCGCGTTACCGGCGTGCGCAACCGCACCTCGACGTCCTTTGCATAGTTCGCGAGAAACATACCGTAGCCGCGAGGAATCATCAGATCCGCGCCTTTCTCGATGAACTGATGCGAATCCAGCACGGAATAATTCGAGGGTTCGATGCCTTCAAAGCCCGTCACGCCGGCCACCGCCATCGGATACCAGGGATCGGCAAGCGTCGCCTGCGTCAGCGCGGCCTCGGCCGGGATGTCGAGCCCGCGTCCGGCTGCCTCGTCCATTTCACGTGAGATGCGCTCGCGGATGGCACGAAGCCCCGCAGTGTCTGCGCCGCTCATGCGTTTCGATCCGTCGTAGACGTGGCGCGGAAATTCGTCCGCGATCAATTCGAATCCGGCCTGGCGGGCGATTCCGACCAGTGGATTGACTTCGGAGGCGTGCAGCCAGGAACAACCGCGGTCCCAGGGCACTCCGAGGCTCGTGTCGGTGAAGGCGCGGCCGCCGATGCGATCGCGCGCCTCGAGCACCGCGACGCCGATCCCCGCGGCCCGCAATTCCTTCGCCGCCGTGAGTCCTGCGCCGCCAGCCCCGATCACGATGACTTCGATCGGCGCCGCCTGCGCCAGCAGGCGCGTTCCAAAGGCGCCGGTCGCCGCCGCGGCGCCGATTCCCTGCAACAGCTGCCTGCGATTCAACAAGCGATGGCGCTCCGCCAGACCTGCAGCTTGCGAAGATAACTCATCCCGGCATTCGCCGGGCTGGTCGACGGCAACAGCCGGCACTCGGGGTGGTGGCCGGTGGACAACTGTCTTTGAACGTGGCGGCGCCAGGCGGACTCGGCCTTGCGGCCATTGAAACAGACGAGCGCGATGCCGGCGTGGGTCGCAAGAAATGCGGCGAAGTCATTGGCGACGATCGATTCGTCGTCGATGGCGGCATCGAGGCTCCCCTGCCTGACGCAGCTCCCGATGACGTCCCAAAGCGCGATCCCGGCTGTCGCGAGCGCTGTCTTACGCCTCGTGTAGGACGCGTTCGGGTCGAAACCGCAGATCGCCCCGAGGATGGGCCAGAAATGATTCCGCGGGTGCGCGTAGTACCGCCCCGCCGCCAGCGAGGCGTCTCCCGGCATGCTGCCAAGGATCAGCAAGCGCGCCGATGGACGCGCAATCGGTGGCAGTCCGTGGATCAATTTGGTGCCGGGTCGCAAGTTCGCAGTTACCCATACGCTGGCGAGC
>JBATEA010000106.1:0-6187 GCA_049663745.1 Steroidobacteraceae bacterium
CAGTTCACCACGACGAACTGCGGAACTGCGACCCGGCACCAAATTAGCCGGTGCTTTCTTTTTCGAGCGCGGCGCGGGCTGCGGCGAAGCGGCTGCGGGCCGCGTCGAGCAGCTCGGCGACCGCCGCGCCAGTCTGCTGGCTGGCGGAATCCTCCATCGCGATCGCAATCGCCTGAAGACGCGTAGCGCCCATGTTGGCGCTCGTGCCGACGAGCGTGTGTGCCGCGCGGCGCACCAGCGCGAGATCCACGCGCGCAAGACCCGACTCGATGTCGGCAAGCGCCTGCGTCACGCTCTGGATGAAGCTCGCGGTCAATCCGCGCGCAAGTTCCGCATCTCCACCGGTCACTTCGCGGAATCGCTCCATCGAAACCTCGGAAGGCGCCACCGCTTTCTTCGGGGGCGCCGGCTTCACGACATGACGCCCGGTGAGCATGCTGGCCGGCGGCGCGTAGCGATCCAGAATCGTGCTCAGCCGCTCGCGATCGATGGGCTTCGGCAGCACGTCATCCATGCCATTCGCCTTGCACTCGTCGATCTGCTGCTTCATCGCGTTTGCGGTCAGTGCGACGATCGGCGTGCGCTCGCCGGTCTCGCGTTCGCGCTCGCGGATGCGGCGCGTCGCCTCGAGGCCGTCCATCATCGGCATCTGCACGTCCATCAGCACGAGGTCGAAGCGTCCTTTCTCGAGCGCTGCCAGCGCCTCGCGGCCGTCGCCGGCCAGCACGACTTCGCAACCGACGCGCTCGAGATAGAGCTGGGCGACCCGCTGGTTGGTCGGGTTGTCCTCGACCAGCAACACGGTACGCGGCTGGCGGTGCTGTTCTTCGACGATCACGTCGCGCGTCACGATGGCGCGCAGCCGCTGCGTGAAATCGAGCGCATCGTGCGCCAGCACGCGATCCATCGCCGTCAGCAGTTCCGCGCGGCGCACGGGTTTCGAAAGCTGGCCCGCAAATCCCAGTTCGCGCAGTTCCTGGCGGTTCGACCGGTCGTCTATCGAGCTGTAGAGCACGAGGCGCAGGTCGGCGATCGCCGGCATCTTGCGGATGCGGCGCGCAAGCTCCAGGCCGTCGATGCCCGGCATGCGATGATCCGTCAGCACGACCTGGTAGGGCGTGCCGGATTCCGCGGCGCGCTGCAGCACCGTCAGTGCATCCACGCCGCTGTCGGCAGTCTCGACCTCGTAATCAGCACTCTTCAATTGCTCCGCGAGCACGCGCCGGTTGGTCTCGTTGTCATCGACGACGAGCACCTTTTTCGCGCCGGCCTGTACCGGCGGGTGAGGAGTGGCGGGCACTTCCCGCTGGCGCGGTTCGAGGCGTGCGGAAAACCAGAATGTGGATCCCTGGCCCAGCGTGCTCTTGGCGCCGACATTGCCGTCCATCAGTTCGGCGAGCCGCTTGACGATCGAAAGACCGAGTCCGGTGCCGCCGTACTGGCGGGCGGTGGACGCATCGGCCTGCGTGAAGGGCTGGAACAACTTGGGGATCGCATCGGCCGCGAGCCCGATGCCGGTATCGCGCACCTCGAAGCGGACCACGATCGCAGCACCCAGGCTGCGCTCCTTCGTCACGCGGATCACGATCTCGCCCTGGCTCGTGAACTTGATCGCGTTCGAGACCAGGTTGGTCAACGCCTGGCGGATGCGCCCGGGGTCGCCCAGCACGCGCTCGGGCAGGTCGAGCGCGACGTCCACGATCAGCTCCAGGTCCTTGGCGGCCGCCTGCACGGCCATGTTGCTCGCGACTTCCTCGACGTGGGCGCGCAGGTCCATTTCGACGCGTTCGAGCTCCAGCTTGCCGGCTTCGATCTTCGTATGATCGAGCAGGTCGTTGATGACCGACAGCAGCGAATCGGCGCTCGAGCGGATCACGCTCGCATATTCGCGCTGGCGGTGGTCCAGGTCGGTGTCCAGCAGCAGCGTGGTCATGCCGATCACGCCATTCATCGGCGTGCGGATCTCGTGGCTGACATTGGACAGGAACTCGCCGCGCGTGCGGCTGGCGGACTCCGCCTGGCGGAGCGCCTGGGCCAGCTTCGAGCGCTGGTCCTGGAGTTCCCTCTCAAGTTGGTCAATCCGTCGTTGCAGTGCTTCGCTCATCGAGTATTCTTCACGCCGGGTGGGTCCGTATGAATAGCGAGTCTAGCGCACCGCAGCGTCTCCTGATCGTCGAGGACGACGTGCACATGGCCTACCTGCTGGGCTACCTGGCCGTGCGCGAGCGCTTCACGGTCGAGACGATCGCCGACGGGCGCAAGGCTTCCGAACGCATCGACGCCGGCCCGGCCGCGGACCTGGTGCTGCTCGACGTGATGCTGCCCTACACGGATGGATTCGAGCTCTTGGCGCGCATGCGCGGGAATCCGGTCTGGAAGGACGTCCCGGTGATCATCCTGACCTCGAAAACCCGCGAGCACGATGCCGTGCGCGCGCTGAGCCTCGGGGCCGACGACTACCTGACCAAGCCCTTCAGCCCGGCCGAACTCGTGGCCCGCATCCGCCGGCGCCTGCGCCGGGCAACGGCCTAGCAGGGCATTCATGCGCCAGCTGTCCATCCAGGTTCTCGCCGCTCTGCTCTGTGCAGCTGCTGCAATGCCCGCGCATGCCTGCAGCGAGGCGGGCAGGGACCTGGTGGCCCGCAATCCCGACAACACGGATGCGCGCTATGAGCTGGCGCGCTCCTGCGCACAGGCCGGGCGCCATGCAGAAGCCCTGGCCCAGTACGACATCCTGCTGGCGCGCAATCCAGAGAACTCCGACTGGCTGCTCGGCGAGGCGCAATCGCTGATTGCCCTGCAGCGCCCCGCCGAGGCACTGCCGTTCCTCGAGCGCGGGCGAAAGATCGCGCCGGCTTACGAGGACCTCTGGCGGGCGAACGCCACGGCCCTCGAGATGCTCGATGAAGATGAGCGCGCCGACGCGCTGCTTGCCGAGGCGGCAAGCGCCTTTCCACAGGCGACCTGGCCGGCGGCAAAACGCGCCGCGATCGCGAACGAGCGGCTGTTGCAGAGCGGCACGCGCGTCACGCTCGCCGCGAGCTACGAAGATCTCTCGGGCGATCGCGATCCCTGGCGCGCGATCTCCTTCAACATGGACAAGCCGCTCGGCGAGCGGCGTCGGTTGCTGGCCGGTCTGAATGCCGAGGAACGCTTCGACGAGCGCGACGGGCAGGTGACCGCGGGTTACGTGGACCGCCTGACCGATGAGTGGAGCATCGGCGTTTCCGGCGACATTGCGCCGGACGCCGAGGTCTTGCCGGAGTGGAGCCTGGCCGGGGAAGTGGCGCGCCGCCTGCCCGGCGCCCGCAGCATCGGCTTGCGCGCCCGGCATGCCAGCTACGCGACGACGGACGTCGATTCGCTCGCTGCGACGATCGAGCAGTACGCCGCGCAGTTTCGCGTCGCTTATACGCTGACCGCCGCGCGGCCCACGGGCGTCAGCACGAGCTTCGGGCATTCGCTTCGCATCGCGCATGATTACGGCGATGCAAGCCACGTGACGCTCGCGCTCGGTTTCGGCGAAGAAGCCGAGTCCGTCGCGCCCGGCGTCGTGCAGGTGACGCGGGTCCGGAGCATCGGCGTCAACGGCGTGCATTGGCGCAGCTCCCGCTGGGGCTTTTCCTGGGAGGCGGGCTGGTACGAGCAGGGCGATCTCTACGACCGTTTGCGGATCGGCATCGGACTTGAACACCGGCTCTGATTTCATCGTCGCGCTGGCGTGGCGCAGTGCGGAAGTGGCCGCCATCGGCGCCGCGCTGCTGATGACCATGGCGCTCGCCGTGCACCGCTACATGCTCTACGAGGAACGCCTGCGGGAGCGCGTCATCGCGAGCTGGCGGCCGCTGCTGACGCGCGCCGCCCTCGAAGCCGGCGAGCCTCCCGCAATGCCGCGCCTGACATCGGGCCAGACGCCGTACCTGATGGAGGAGTGGAATTCGCTGCAAGACGCGATGCGCGGCGATGCGACGGAGCGGCTGAACGCCGTCGCGTTGAAACTGGGCCTCGACGCCGTCGCCCGCGAGCTGATGCGCTCGCGCCAGATCGGCAAGCGCATCCTGGCGATCCGCACGCTCGGGCATCTCCGCGACCCGATGGCCTGGAAGTCGCTGCAGGGGGAGCTGGTTTCCGCCAACGCGCTCTTGTCCTTCTACGCTGCCGCGGCGCTCGTGCAGATCGACGCGCAGCGCGCCATGCCGGGCATCATGCTGCAGCTCGCCGAGCGCGAGAGCTGGCCCGGCGAGGCGATGGCGCGGCTGCTCGTGGATGCCGGCGCCGACGTCGCACGCGAGCCGATCCGCGCGCTGATGCTGTCGCTCGAGCCTGCCAAGGTCGCTCCGCTGGTGCAGTGGCTTGCGCATGTCGACGCTGTGCTCGGCAGCGAGGTGGCGACCGAACTGTTGCACAGGCATTCCGATAACGACGTCATCGTGGCGGCCACGCTGATGGTGCTCCTGGAACCCGCCGTGGTGCCCGAGCTGCGGCGTTTCGCGACTTCGAACGATGCCGAAATTCGCAAGAACCTGGCCCAGGCCATCGGCCGGCTGGGCGACCTCGGCGAGACCGATCTCCTGATGACTCTGATGGGCGACCGCGTCTGGTGGGTGCGCTATCGCGCGGCGCAGGCGCTCCTGAAGCTGCGCGGCATGAATGCCGCGGAGCTCGAGTCGGTGCGCACGCGGCTCACCGATCCGTATGCGCTCGACATGCTGAAGCACGTGCGTGCCGAGGAGGGTCCCGGATGAGCGTGCGCGGCCTGGTCGAAGTCGTGCAGTGGCTGTTCCTGGGTTACTTCGTGATCCTGAACGGCTTTTACCTGGGCCTCAATCTGGTGGCGATTTTCCGGCTGCGCCGTTACATGGGCGGCACCAGCGCCGCCGAGCGCGTGTATTCGCACCTGCAGATGCCGGTTTCGCTGATCGTGCCGGCATACAACGAAGCCGCGACCATCGCCTCGTCGATCCGCGCGCTGCTGCAGCTTCACTATCAGCATTTCGAGGTGATCGTCGTCAACGACGGGTCGAGCGACGACACGCTCGCCATCATCACGAAGGAGTTCGAACTGCAACCGTTCCCGGAAGCCTACCGGGTGCAGATCAAGACCCAGCCGGTGCGCGGCATCTATCGCTCGGTGACGCAGCCGAACCTGCGTGTGATCGACAAGGAGAACGGCGGCAAGGCGGATACGATCAACGCCGGGATCAACGCCGCGCGCCACGCGGTCTTCTATGCCGGCGACGCCGATTCCGTGCTGGAACCGCACAGTCTCGAGCACGTCGTGCGGCCCTTCCTCGAAGACCCGCATACCGTCGCCTGCGGGGGCACGGTGCGCATCGTGAACGGCTGCACGGTGCGCGGCGGTTTCCTCGAGCGTGTCGCGCTGCCGCGCAATCCGCTGGCGCTGTTCCAGGTGGTCGAATACCTGCGTGCATTCCTGGCCGGCCGCCTCGGCTGGAGTTCCGTCAATGCGCTCCTGATCGTCTCCGGCGCCTTCGGCGTATTCCACCGCGAAACGGTCGTGGAAGCCGGCGGCTTTCGCGCCGACGTCATCGGCGAGGACATGGAACTGATCGTGCGGCTGCACCGTCGCCTGAGCGCGCGGCGGACGCGCTATCGGGTCACCTTCGTGCCCGATCCGGTCTGCTGGACCGAAGCGCCGGAGGATCTCGCGACCCTGGCCCGGCAGCGCAAGCGCTGGCACCGCGGGCTCGCCGAGAGCCTGTGGCACAACCGCGGACTGTGCTTTGCGCGCGGCAGCGGCGCGGCGGGCTGGATCGCCTTTCCGTTCTTCGTGCTGTTCGAGTTGCTGAGCCCGGTCGTGGAAATCGGCGGTTACGTCGTGATGCTCGTGGCGTACGCTTTCGGGCAGCTGTCGGCGGAATCGCTGCTCGCATTCATCACCGCGGCATTCGCACTCGGCGTGATGCTCTCGACCTCCGCGTTGCTGCTGGAGGAGCTCTCGTTCCGCACCTACCCGAAGGCGCGCCACCTGCTGACGCTGTTCCTCGTGTCCGTGCTCGAAAACTTCGGCTACCGGCAGATCAACGCCTTCTGGCGCCTGCAGGCGCTCTTTGGCTGGCTCGCCGGCCGCGAAATCAAGTGGGGTGTCATGAAACGCAAAGCCGACTGGCAGCAGTAGCTGGTGCCGGGTCGCAGTTCCGCAGTTTGTCAGGGCGAACTGCGGAAC
>JBATEA010000107.1:0-3424 GCA_049663745.1 Steroidobacteraceae bacterium
ATCGGGCCCAGGCAGGAAAGTGTGTCGCCCGCTTTGCTGAGTGCGAGTTCGGCGAGCCCATGTCCCACGATCTTGTAGAGCACCTCGACCCAACCTTCGGTCGCGGAGGCGCGCATGATGGACAGCGGCCGCCGCAGCGGCACGTCGGGGCCGCAGGTCAGGTGAATGAAACTGCCGGGCGTTGCAGCCGCGGCGCAGCGGGGCGCGTGCAGTCGCAGCACATACTGCTGACCCGGGTGGGCTTCATGGCGGATGACGCCGGCTTCCTCGAGGAAGATTGTGCCGCGATGGCTTGCGGCGGCGCTCACGAGCCGCGCCTGCGGCGGGCATCGGCAATGTGCGCGAGCACGGCCATCCTCATCGCGACGCCGTTCGCGACCTGCCTGCGGATCATCGATTGCGGCCCGTCGGCGACCTCCGAGGTGATCTCGATGCCGCGATTCATCGGCCCGGGGTGCATCACGATGGCCTGCGGCTTCGCCAGTGCCAGGCGCGCGGCGGTCAGCCCATAGAGCTCGTGATAGCGCTCGATGTCGGTCGGCATCGCCTCGGCGATCCGCTCCTTCTGGATGCGCAGCATCATGACGACGTCGGCGCCCGCGATCCCGTCATCGAAGGACCTGTGGCGCAGTGCGCCCCGGAATTCGTGCGCCTCCGGCATCATCTCCTCGGGTGCGACCAGGCGCAGCTCGCCGGCGCCGAGCGCGGTGAGTGCGCAGTGCGCGGAGCGCGCAACGCGCGAATGGCGGATGTCGCCGACGATCGCGACCGTGAGGCCGCGGAAGTCGCCTTTTTCCTGCAGGATCGTCAGCGCGTCCAGCAGCCCCTGGGTCGGGTGCGAGATGTGCGCTTCACCGCCGGAGATGACGCTGACGTAATCGCCGACGTGCCGCGCGACGAATTCGATGATGCCGGGTTGCGCGTCGCGGATCACGAACACGTCGACCTGCATGGCCTCCAGCGTGTAGATCGTGTCGATGATCGACTCGCCCTTGACGCGCGAAGACAGCATGACGTCGAGATTGACCGCATCAGCGCCGAGCCTCAGCGCCGCGAGTTCGAATGAGGCGCGTGTGCGCGTCGAGGGCTCGGCAAAGATGTTGGCGACGGTCCAGCCGCGCAGGTCCTCGCCGCGCGGGGGCAGCTGGCCGGGTGGGCACCGGTAGCCCTGTGCCCGCTCCAGCAGCTCGCGGATCAGGCCGGGGTCGAGTCCGTCGAGCGTGATCAGGTGGCGCAGGCGGCCATTGGCGTCGAGCTGCTGCAACGGCGGCTTCATCGGGCGGCTTCGGCGGGTTGCGCCCTGAGCCATTGCAGCAGCAGGATGCGCGCGGCCTCCCGGTCCACATCGCCGCGCCGCACGCGTTTCGTCTTGCTGCCGCTGCGGCGGCGCTCGCGCAGGTCGTCCTCCGCCTCGCGCGACGAAAGTCTTTCATCCACCCGGTGAACCTCGATCCCGTATTGTTCGCCGAGCTGGTCGGCGAATTTCAATGCGGCCGTCGTCATGGCGGCGTTCGGGCCGCCCATATTATAGGGAACGCCGACCACGATCGCCGACGGATGCCAGTCGGCGACGCAGCGCCCGATGGCATGCCAGTCGGGTTCGCCGTCGTGTGCGTCGATGGTCGCGAGCGCCTCGGCAGTTCCAGTCAGTGTATTGCCGACCGCGACGCCGATGCGTCGCATGCCGTAGTCGAAGGAGAGCACCGTGCGCGTGGCCGGCGCGGGCATCCGTCAGGCGCGCCCCGCCTGGCGGCTGATTCTGGACAATTCCACGCCGAGGAGCCGCGCGGCAGCCTGCCAGCGCTGCTCGAATGGCAGGTCGAAGATCAGCGAATCGTCGCAGGGCACGGTGAGCCAGGCGTTCTGCAGCATCTCCTCCTCGAGCTGGCCGGCGTCCCACCCGGCATAACCGAGCGCAACCACCGCCTGCGCGGGCCCTTCGCCACGCGCCATGGCCTCCAGAACGTCACGCGAAGTCGTCACATGCAGCGTATCGGACACCGGCAGGGTGGAATCCCAGTTCTGCGGGCAGGGCCGGTGCAGCACGAATCCGCGGTCATTCTGTACCGGCCCGCCACGTAGCACCGGCATGTCGCACAGGCGCAGGTCGTCGCTGGTGAGCGAAAGCTGTTCCAGGACCTCGGACATCTTCATCTCGAGCGGCCGGTTGATCACGATGCCGAGCGCGCCGCGATCGGTGTGCTCGCAGACGAGCGTGACACTCTGCGAAAAGTTGGGATCCGCGAGCGAGGGCATCGCGACCAGCAGCTGATTGTTCAGATAGGCGCCGGCTGCCATGCCCCTAGTATCGGCCGGCGACTGACGCCGGTCAAAGCGCCCTTTCAGCCTGACTTAATGCAATTCACCGAGCCGGCACCTCGACCGCCGACCCGGCGAGGCGTCCCGCGACGAATTGCCACTCATAGGCGAAGCGCAGGGCGTCATGACGGCCCGCGAGCTTGTCCGGAAACGCCTCGAATGGCGTCGCCAGCTTCAGGATCGCGATCGCGGCACGGTCGAGCTCGACATGCCCGCTCGAGCGGCGCACCTTCGCCTCGACCAGGCTGCCATCCGCCGCGAGCGCCACTTCGATGACCGGATTGCCGCTCATTGCGCGGCGATTGGCCTCGTTCGGGAAGTGCAGGGTGCCGATCTCTTCGACCTTGCGCTTCCAGGCATCGAGATAGACCGCGACATCGGATGCGCGGGTGCTGGGCGTGACCAGCAACTCGCCTCGCCGCGCGCCCTTGAGCTCGAGTTCATCGTCGTTATCGATACCGGCCAGCGGCGACTGGTCGCCTGCCAGCATACGCCGCGGCAGCGCGGGCAGGGACGGCGACGGATCCCGCGCATCCGCGATGAAGCGCGCCGCGCGATCCCTTCCCGTCAGGATGCCTGCGTCGCCTCCGGCAGGGCCCGCGGTGGAGTCCTGGTTGGCACTACCGGCGACATCGCCGTCGGATTCCTCGCCTGCGCCAGTCGCCCCGGGCTGGCGCGTCCGGTCCGAGTCATTGCCGCTGCCTTCCTGGGTGCGCTGCGAGAGATAGCTGGCCCGCTCGTTGATCGGCGCTTCCGGGAGCGCCTCCGCGACCAGCAGTACCTCGAGGGTCGGGACCAGCGAATCGTCGCGTGGCGGGGGCGCAAACGTGATGCCCAGGATGACGATCAGGTGAAACAGGCCGGCCAGGAACAGGGTCACGAACAGCCGGTCATCGGCATTCGCGCCGCGCGACGGCATGGCCGGGAAGCGAATCATGCCGCTGCGATCCGGGCGAGCACGGCGTCGACCAGGCTGCCCGCGATGTCGTGGCCGAACTGCGCCTCCAGTTCACGGATGCCGGTTGGGCTCGTGACGTTGATTTCGGTCACGAAGCCGCCGATGACGTCGAGGCCCACGAACAGCATCCCGCGTTCGCGCATGACC
>JBATEA010000108.1:0-1955 GCA_049663745.1 Steroidobacteraceae bacterium
TGCCGGGGGAGATCGAGAGCAGCACGATCAGCACGATCACGATGCTCAGGTTTTCCCGGACCAGCGGAATGTTGCCGAAGAAATAACCCGCAAGGCTCAGCGAGACGACCCACAACACGGCCGCTGCGACGCAGTAGCTGAGATAGCGCAGGTAACGCATCGCGCCGATGCCGGCGACGAACGGCGCATAAGTGCGGATGATCGGGATGAAGCGCGCCAGGATGATGGTCTTGCCGCCATGGCGGTCGTAGAAATCGCGGGCGCGCGCGAGATGGGCGGGATTGAACCAGCGCGAGCGCTCGCGCTGGAATATCTTCGGCCCGACCAGGCGCCCGATCCCGTAGTTGACGTTGTCCCCCGTCAGCGCCGCGCAAATGAGCACGATGATCAGCGTCGTGATGTCCATGTTCCCGGTCGCGGCCAGCGTCCCGCTGACGAACAGCAGCGAATCTCCCGGCAGGAACGGCCAGATCACGATACCGGTCTCGATGAACACGATCAGGAACAGGATCGCGTAGATGCCGGTGTGGTACTCGGCGATCAGATCCTGCAGATGCACGTCGAGGTGCATCGCGATGTCGAACAGCGAGACCAGCAGGGCGAACAGCGAGTGGAGCAGTTCCATCACTGCAAACTATAACTGAGTGCCAGGCCGCAGGCGCCGGTCAGGAGCGCCGCGACGAATGACAGCAGGATCGGCCGCCAGCCGGCTTCGCGCAGGTGCGAGAAAGTCACGCCGAGCCCGACCGCGCCGATGCCGCAGAGCAGCAGCCAGTCGGAGGCCGTCTGTCCGGTGGCGAGGATTCCCTTCCACCGCACCAGCAGCTCGCCGGAGTCGCCGGCGATACGGTCGCCGAGCGTGCGAGCGGCGACCAGACCGAGGAAGACGATCACGAACAGCGGCAGGACCTGCCTGCGCAGGTTGGGCGGGCCTTCGATCACTTCCGCCGGATCCTTGCGCGCCATCCAGAAAGCGACCGCCGGCACCACGACCAGGAGCCCCAATGTGCGCAGGAACTTCGTGAGGCCCGCGATCGCAACGGCATCGGGCGCCTGGAACTGGTCCGCGTAGATCATCGCGGCGCCGACCACCTGCGAGGTATCGTGGATGGACGATCCAAAGAAGACGCCGGCCTGCGCCGAGCCGGCACCGAACACGGCGCCGGCGATCCAGGGGTAACTCATCATCGCGATGGAGCCGAACAGCACGACGCAGGTCAGCGCGATGCCGACGTCGGCTTTGCGCGCGCGCAAGAGCGGTGCAACCGCGATGATCGCCGTGCAGCCGCAGATGGCCGTGCCGGCGGCGAGGAGATGCCGCATGCCCGGCGTGACGCCAAGTGCACGCCCGAGCCCCAGCACGGAGACGAGCGCGACGGTGACGCAGGCGAGCACGATCGGCACCGCGACCAGACTCGTGTCGGCGAGCACCATCAGCGTCAGGCGCAGGCCGATCAGCGCAATACCCATGCGCAGCAGTGTCTGACTGGCGAAACCGATGCCGGGCTCGGCCCAGGCGCCAATACCCGCGATATTGCGCCATAGCACGCCGATCGCGATCGCACAGAGCGTCGGGCTGACGGCGGAATTCGACGCGTGATAGACGAGTCGCGCGACGACGGCGAGCGTCACGACGAATGCGAGGCCGGGCAGGGTCGCGCGCAACTCCCTGAGGAGGATCACCGCGGGCCGGTCACGTGCGCCGAATCCTCGAGGAATAGTGCCCGGCGTATTCGTCGAGAACCCGTCGAATCATCCGTTGATACGGAATCTTGGATTTCCTGGCGTGCGCCTTGAAGAACTGGACGCTTTTCTTGCTGAGCGACAGCGTCACTTTGACACCGTCGTCCTTCAGAATGAGCTGATCCGGCGGCGGCAGGAAGTCTTTGATGATCCTGATCCGGCCCAGAGGCTCATCCGTATATCCGCTGAATCGCTTCATAAGTCCTCATGCC
>JBATEA010000109.1:0-1687 GCA_049663745.1 Steroidobacteraceae bacterium
ACCTTCGGCGAGAGCCACGGCCCGGCGCTCGGTGCGATCATCGACGGCTGTCCGCCGGGGCTCGCGCTTTCCGAGGAAGACCTTCAGGCGGATCTCGAGTTGCGGCGCACCGGCACGTCGAAACACACGAGCCAGCGCCACGAGCCCGATCGCGCCCGCATCCTGTCGGGAGTGTTCGAGGGACGCACGACCGGCACGCCGATCGGCCTGATGATCGACAACGTGGACCAGCGATCGCGCGACTACGAAAGGATCAAGGACCGCTTTCGTCCGGGGCATGCGGACTACACCTACCAGCAGAAGTACGGCGTCCGGGATTACCGCGGCGGCGGACGTTCCTCGGCCCGCATCACGGTCGCGACAGTCGCGGCCGGCGCGATCGCGCGCAAGTACCTGCGGGAGAAACTCGGACTCGAGGTCGCCGGTTATCTGTCGCAGGCCGGCCCGCACCGGCTCGATTGCGTGGATCTCGGCAGCGCGCGCGCCAATCCATTCTTCTGCGCCGATCCGCAGAAGATCGCGTTGCTCGAAGATTTCCTCTGGCAACTGCGCAAGGAGGGCGACTCAGTCGGAGCCCGCGTGACCGTTCTCGCGCGCCACGTGCCGCCGGGGCTCGGCGAGCCGATGTTCGATCGTCTGGACGCCGACATTGCGTTTGCGATGATGGGCATCAACGCGGCCAAGGCCGTCGAGATCGGCGACGGCGTCGCGGTCGCGGGCCAGCGGGGGTCCGAGCATCGCGACGAATTGCTGCCGGATGGGTTCGCGTCGAATCACTCGGGCGGCACGCTGGGCGGCATCAGTTCCGGCCAGGAACTGATCGTGCACGTCTCGTTCAAGCCGACATCGAGCATCCAGGTGCCCGGCAGGACGATCGACCTGGACGGAAAACCCGCGGAGATCGTCACGACCGGCCGTCACGATCCCTGTGTCGGACTGCGGGCGGTGCCGATTGCCGAGGCGATGCTGCTGCTGGTGCTGATGGACCATTACCTGCGCCATCGGGCACAGTGTGCGGATGTGGCGTCCCGGACTCCGGTGATCACCAATCCGCGGTAATCTTCGTGAATCAACGTATTGCGCCTGCCTTTGCAGGCTGGTTCGCGGGGCTTGATTGCGTGACGCGGGGCGAGATTTTGGTAAATCCCGCGTGTAAGCTATAGTCCAAAGGATCAGGGACTTGTGATCGATTTCACACCCATTTCACAAACTCACGGCCGATGCTTGAACGGCTTCGGCGGCCTTGGGGAGTCACGATGAGCTGGAAATTGCGCGTCATTGTTTCGGCGATGCTGCTCGCGCCTTCAGTGGCTCTGCCCCTCGGGCTTGGCGAAATCCGTCTCGGTTCGGCGCTCAACGAGCCACTGTCGGCCGAGATCGACCTGGTTGCGGCGACCGCGGAAGAACTCGGCGTCCTGCGGGCCGAGCTGGCATCGCGCGACTTGTTCCAGCGTTACGGCCTCGATCGGCCGGCTTATCTCGACAGCCTCGAATTCCGTGTCGGGCGCGGCCAGGATGGCCGCAGCGTGTTGCTGGTCCGCTCGAAGGAAGCCATCGGCGAGCCATTCGTTTCATTCCTGGTCGACGTCAACTGGCCACGCGGCCGGCTGTTGCGCGAGTACACGGTCCTGCTCGACCCGCCGGTTTTCGCGCCGCAAGGCGAGCAGTACGCTCCCGCTCCGGTTTC
>JBATEA010000110.1:0-4584 GCA_049663745.1 Steroidobacteraceae bacterium
ACGGTGTAGGCCGTTTCAATGTCGCTCGCGGGCAGGGCCGAAGTATTCGGTTTCCCATTGAGGCCGATTGCCCTCGCAGCCTGCCTGGCAAGCGGCTTGCGCATGGCCTGGTCCTTCGCGATCACGATCAGGAAGCGTTGCAGGCGTCTGTGCAACAGTTGCGAGGCGGAGTCCGATTTCCCGGCAAGCTTTGCATAGCGCGGTCCGACGATCTTGCGAAACGCGTTCTCCACGGGTCCCAGGTCCTTCGGATCGATGATCCTGGCGACATCCTCCATGTGATCCGTTGCCGCAGAAACCACGTCCCAGGCTCTGTGATTCACGAGCGCAGCAAGGCCGGCGACATACGATTTCGCCGAAACCGCGCCTGCCCGGAACGCCGCATCGAGGCTGTCCGCGAATACCAGGGCTTCCGCCGGACTCAACTGCTTCGCACCCTCGATGAGGCTCTGCCATCCGGCTTCATCGAGGGCGAACCGGTAGTAGCCCGTGCCGTCGGCATTCGGGTTGACCTGAGTCGGGCAGGACGCCGCGTCAAGATCGAGGGACTGCTCTTTTGCTTCCAGCAACGCGCAGGCGCGGGTGCGCGTACCACCGGCAATGTAGGCCGCGCAGAATGGAATCTTCCATTCGCCCGAGTCGGGCTTGATGGAGGAGCCGAGCGGCGCGTAACGGGCCTGGCGCAGGTCAAGGCGCGGCTTCTCGCCGGTTTTGCATTCGAGCTTTACAGACACCAGGGGCACGCCGGGCTGTTCGATGAAGGATTTGAATGCCGCCTCGACTTCGGGGCGGTCCGAGCCTTCCGCAACCGAAGCGATGAAGTCTTCGGCGGTCGCCGTACCGTCCGCGTGCCGCTTGAGGTGCAGGCGAACGCCGGCCTGGAAATGCTCCTGGCCGACATAATGCTCAAGCATCGCGAGAACGCCACCGCCTTTTGCATAAGTGATGCCGTCGAATGTGCCGTTGATCTTGTCATTGTTGTCGATCGGTTCGCGGATCTCCCGAGCGGAGGCCAGCGAATCGTTGGCCATGGCGCCGAGGGCAGACTTCAGCGTTTCCCGGTCGAATTCACCCTCCGGCCAGTAGGCTTGCGATGCTTTGTTTTCCATCCACGATGCGAAGGACTCATTGAGCCAGATATCGTTCCACCATGCCGGCGTCACAAGGTCGCCGAACCACATGTGCGACAGCTCGTGCGCATGCACAGTCGTGTATGCGCGACGCTGGTCCAGCGGCGCATGTTCGTCCATCAACATCAGGTATTCGTCGTAAGTGATGGCGCCGACATTTTCCATCGCGCCGCCGAAATTCTCGGGCACCGCGATCAGGTCGAGTTTCTCGTAGGGGTAGGGCGTGCCGAAATAATTCTCGAGGGCGGCAAGGATGCCGGCCGTGTTCTTCAGGGCATACTGCATCTCACCGCCGTGCCCGCGGGCCACGATGCCGCGCAAGGGAACCCCGCGGTCGCGGACCGGATTGGCCGGGATCATCCCGTAGTCGACTACGTCATACGGGCCGACGGCCAGTGCGATCAGGTAAGTTGGCAAGGGCCGCGTCCTCTGGAAGACATGCAGCGCAGTACCGTCGGGAAGTTCCTTCATCGATGCCTCGGGCGTGGTCGCGACGACGGTGTCGCCCTTGCGGGCGATCACCGAGATGTCGAATGGCACCTTGAATCCAGGCTCGTCGAATCCCGGGAAGGCCTGGCGGGCGGCGATCGGCTCGAACTGTGTGGCGGCGTAAAAATCGCCGTCGCGCGCCATCTTGAACAGCGCGTTGGCGGCCGTGTTGAACGGCGCGCTGTACGCGAAATGGAGTTGTGCGTTCCCGGCCGGGGCGGGCTTCGACAGCGTCATCAGCGCGACGCCGGATTCCTGGCGTTCCTCGTACGTCGCGTCGATGCGGCCGCCATTGGCATCGCTCAGGTAGATCTCGGAGACATTCAGGTTCTTGCCGTGCAGCCAGATGGCGTCCTGGGCTTCCTTCAGCATGACGTCTATGACGACCTTGCCGGTGAAGCTGTCCTTGGATGGGTCGATCGTCAGCTCGATGCCGTAACGGGTCGGCACCACGGTCTTTGCGAGCTGGGCCACCGGCGGGGCGGAGTCGCGCACCGACGGCTGGTCGGGAGTGGAACAGGCAGCGAGCATTGCCAAAGGCGCAACCGCGCAGACAAGCCAGGGCCGGCAAATCTTGATGGACATTCCTGGATCCCCCGCGGCGATGTGTATCGCCTTTTTTGAAGCGCCAATGTATTGCAAGGCTGCGGCGCTGGCTAGCTGCCGGGCACCCTGAGTGCGTTACCGCACCGACCCTATCAGACAGAAATCCTAGGATTGGTTCCGTGGTCCGGAAAACCGGACCATGCAGGAGGCGGAGAGCGGGCTCGCCGCGCGGCATTACAACTGGGGAAGTTCGTGCATCAATTGAGTCGTGTGAGGTTCGTGTCCGGCATCCATGAGTCGGGCCTGCCCGGGTCAGGCGCCAGGACGAAACGCCATGCCCGATCGGTACCGGATGCTGGAAAGCCCGTGCTCGGAAGGTATCTTTCGGTTCTGCAGGCCTGCGGCAAGATTGACGATCGGTGGCATTGGGTAACCAAGCGCAGTTTTTGGTAGGACAATGACAGAAGGACGTTTTATATGCTTTGGACCGTTGCAGTCATCATGCTGGTTCTGTGGCTTCTGGGGATTATCACCTCGTACACGATGGGAGGATTCATACATATCCTCCTCGTCATCGCGGTCGTCGTGATAGCGATCAATCTCATCCAGGGGCGGCGCGTCTAGCGGGAGCATTCGCCCGCCGGCATCCAGGCGACGCGACTTCATTGGCAGGTCGTCCGGCCTGCCATTCGCATTGTGGCGCGATGACGGTGTACCTTTGGGCCGTTCCCCGATGCCTGGCTGCCTGAGGGTCCCTACGGGTGCTGGTCAAGCTGCTTTCCCCGACGCAGATCGCGCAATACAAACGGGACGGCTTCCTTGTTCTTCCTGATTTCGTCGATTCCGCGCGTTGCCTCGCATTGCGCGGGCGTGCGTTGCAGCTTGCCCGGGAACACGTGCCGTCGCCGGAGAAAGCCACAGTTTTCACGGCCGATGGCAAGCCATTGCATGCCAGTGACGAGTATTTCCTGAGCAGCGGTGAGGCGATCCGCTGCTTTTTCGAGAAGGATGCATTCGACTCCGGTGGACGCCTTCGGGCCGACGCACATCTTTGCCTCAACAAGCTCGGCCATGCGATGCACGATCTCGACCCGGTGTTCGATGCCTTCAGCCGGACGCCGCAGCTCGCGGCGCTGGCGAGCGACATCGGAATGCGCGATCCCCTGCTGCTGCAATCCATGTACATCTTCAAGCAGGCGCGCATCGGCGGCGAGGTGAGCTGCCATACGGATCACACCTACCTGTGGACCGAACCGCAAAGCGTGGTCGGTTTCTGGTTCGCGATCGACGACGCGACCACCGAGAACGGCTGCATGTGGGCACTGCCCGGCGGGCACCGCATACCCGTCAAGAGCCGTTCGCGCATGAATGCGGCGCACACGACCGCCGTGCTCGACGTGCTGGACAGCGAGCCCTATCCGACCGACGGTCTCG
The DNA here is from genome assembly GCA_049663745.1 of Steroidobacteraceae bacterium. Classification (GTDB taxonomy): domain Bacteria; phylum Pseudomonadota; class Gammaproteobacteria; order Steroidobacterales; family Steroidobacteraceae; genus SCUD01. The sequence continues at coordinate 3,600 of JBATEA010000110.1, forward strand.
TGCCGCTCGAAGCAAAGCGCGGTACGCTGGTCGTACTCGACGGCGCATTGCCGCACCGATCCGGGCCGAATCTCAGCGACAAGTCACGGCACGCGTATACGATTCACGCGATCGACGGCAGCGCCGACTACCTGGTGGACAACTGGCTGCAGCGGCCGACGCTGCCGCTGCGGGGGTTCGAGGACTACTGACGCTACTCGGGTTCGCTTGAGTCGTTGAACAGGACCTGCAGCCGGATACTGCCATGACCGCGCTGCGGATATCCGATGGCATTCGGGTCACCGGGATCGAGATTCGATGCCGTGTCGTCCGGCGGGAAAAGCACCAGCGTGTTGAGAAACTGCAGGATCGAGTCTTCCTGCTCGTCGGACAATTTGGCGAATGCATTGCGTGATGCCATTGATTCGCCGCCATGGCGCAGGATCACTTCACGCAAGTTGATGCTTCGACCGTCGTGTCCGTAGGGAGCACTCGAGCCGACACCCCACAACGGTTCGGTCATGAATTGTGTCGTCAGTGTGCCGTTGTAGTTGCGCTCGTGAAAATTTGGCCCGAGGTCGTGGCGCTTCATGTCCGCAAAGAAGTTTTGAACCACAAACTGGCCCTGCAGTGGACGCTTGATGGTGGGATTACCAGATCCGTCGTCCTGTTCCATGACGAGCAGGGAGGCGACCGCGTACATGCCATTGAAGATGCTATTCGGCCGATCGAAGGAAGTCTCGACATCGGCGACGCGGCGGTCACGGTCGATCGTGAGATTCGGCACATGGCAGCTGGTGCAACCAATCTTCGTCATCAACGAGCGACCGGTATCTGTAGCGGATGTTTGCCGATACAGACCTGGTTTGAAGTAATTGAAGAGATAGAACTCCATGTGGTCAACCAGGGAAGCCGGGATCTCGTTGCGCACACCGTCGTTATCCGGGTCGTCGAGCGGCGTCCTGGCAGTGCCGGTCTTCACGAGATCCTTAGTTCCATCCAGTAC
>JBATEA010000111.1:0-3272 GCA_049663745.1 Steroidobacteraceae bacterium
GCTCGGGGGTTCTCTTCGGCAAGCGCCGTGGCAAGGATCGGGAACGTCTTGTTGTCGATCAGCCCGGACAATGTCTCGACGAATGCGACGGTCTCACGCTTGTCCGACGTGGACAGGGCGTCGACGATTGGCTTGATGGCGGTGGCGCCCAGGCCCTGCAACCGGGCGAGTGCCTGCTTCGCCTTTGGGCTGCCCGGATCACCGCTTTCGCGCACCTCGGCGATCAAGCGGTCCGCGCGATATCCAGTGAATAAACCCATCAGCCCCCGGCTTTTGTTGGGCCCGATTCGACAAACAGAAAGTATGACATACCCGTTGCGGCCCTCCATTTGCGCATTGGCTGCTGGGCTACAATGCCCGCCCCCCGATCAGCGGAATGACCCGATGTCCTCCGGCCCCGAGAGTCGCCTGCAAGCCGTACTTGCGCAGTATGTCGAGCCGAATACGGGCCTGACGCTGGCCGCCGCCGGGGCGCTCGAATCCGTCGAAGCGACCGGATCCGGGCCGCTGGTGAAGATCGTGCTCGGCTTCCCGGTCGAGGGATATCGCGAGGAATTCGCGAGCGCACTCGCAGGCCATGCGGCCGAAGCGGGGATCCGGGCACCCTTTGCGATCGATTTGCGTTCGCAGATACCGGCTTTCGTCGCGGACCGGCGCATGCGTCCGTTGCCAGAAGTCGCCAATATCCTGGCCGTGGCATCCGGCAAGGGCGGCGTCGGGAAGTCGACCGTCGCGGCCAACCTCGCACTGGCCCTGGCGGCCCAGGGCGCCCGCGTCGGACTGCTGGACGCGGATATCTACGGTCCGAGCCAGCCCCGCATGATGGGTCTGGCGGGCAAGCGGCCCACGACGACCGACGGCAAGACCTTCGATCCGCCGCGCGGCCACGGGATCCCGGTCATGTCCATCGGGTTCCTGATCGATTCCGACCAGCCGATGGCCTGGCGCGGCCCCATGGTGACCCAGGCCCTGACCCAGATGCTGTCCGACACGCGCTGGGGCACGCTCGATTACCTGGTCGTGGACATGCCGCCGGGCACCGGAGACATCCAGCTGACCCTGACGCAGCGGGTGCCGGTCAGCGGCGCCATCATCGTGACCACACCGCAGGAAATTGCGCTGCTCGACGCGCGCAAGGGCCTGCAGATGTTCCGCAAGGTCGGCGTGCCCGTGCTCGGCATCGTCGAGAACATGGGCCTGCATCGCTGCCCGGCCTGTGGCCATGAGTCGCACATCTTCGACACGGGCGGCGGCGCCGAACTGGCACGGCGCTATGAAACGACGCTGCTCGGTCAGCTGCCGCTCGAGGCGCGTATCCGCGAGCAAGTGGACGGCGGGACGCCGACGGTGATCGTCGATCCTGCCTCGCAGACGGCGGCAATATTCCATTCCATCGCGCGGCGTGCCGCTGGCCAGCTGGCGGCCAGCGCCCAGCGGGGCGCAGTGACGATGCCGGCAATCAGCATTGAGGACGATTGATGAGCATCAAGTCAGACCGCTGGATCCGGCGCATGGCGGCCGAGGGAATGATCGAGCCATTCGAGGCCGGGCAGGTCCGCGTCGCAGGCGACCATAAGATCATTTCCTATGGCACGTCGAGCTACGGCTATGACGTCCGTTGCGCCGGGGAATTCAAGATCTTCACCAATATCAACTCGACGATCGTTGACCCGAAAGATTTCGACACCAACAATTTCGTCGATCTCCGCGCGGACGTCTGCATCGTGCCGCCGAACTCATTTGCGCTCGCGCGGACGGTCGAGTACTTCCGTATCCCGCGCAACACGATGGTGATCTGCCTCGGCAAGAGTACTTACGCGCGCTGCGGCATCATCGTGAATGTCACACCGCTCGAGCCGGAGTGGGAGGGGCACGTGACGCTCGAGTTTTCCAACACGACGCCGCTGCCAGCAAGGATCTACGCGAACGAAGGCGTCGCGCAGATGCTTTTCTTCGAGTCCGACGAAGTCTGCGAGACCTCCTACCGGGACCGCGGCGGGAAATACCAGGGGCAGACCGGGGTAACGCTGCCGCGCACCTGAGGCTCAACTGCCGGGGCGGTAGGCCTTGATGTAGGTCTGGAACAGCCGCTTGCCATCCTCGCGCTGCTCGGCCTGCACGCTCAGGTTGCCGAGCGCAGGCGCGTACCACAGCAGGGTCTCGCGTGGCTTGCCGTCGCGGGCGCTGCGATAGACGAGCGTGTCGAATACGCCGAGCGCCGTCTTCAGGCGCTCATGCCTCAGCAGCGTGTACCGGTAATACTTGATCTTGTTCTTCTCGATCATCGGCACGATGCCAGGTTCCGATCCGCTATTCAGGCGCAGCTGCACGAAGGCCTGCATCGACGCCGCGTCCTGCAATCCGGCCTCCGACGCGATGTCAACGGGGTCGCCCTCGGCGCTGCCCGTCACGCGGCCGGAATCCCAGTCGAAATCGAGCGTGACGTCCTTCCCGGACCGCTTCATGCCGTCGTCGAATCGATAGCTCAAGGGCCGCATGCCGCCGGTCTCGAGCTCGAAAGTCGAACGCTGGACGAGCGTGCCGCCGGCAATCAGGCGGGCAAGCCCGCTCGCCGAGGTTCGCGACTCGATCAGCCACTGACCCGGAAGCTGCGCAGGGCGCAGTTCCGTGCGACTGGTGCCCACCGACAGGCTGCCGTACTTGACGTTGTATTCCGCGACGTAAGGCGCCAGCGGCGGCTCGTCCGCACGTGCGTGCGGATGACCGAGCGCGGCCAGCGCAGCCAACAACACGATTGCGATCACCTTCATTGCGCGTCCTCGATGACCGGTGCTGCGAGCGGGCGACCGTCGAACATCGCCTTGCCGTCCTTCCAGCCGAGGCGTCCGGTGGCGAACCAGCCTACCGCACGCGGATAGATGATGTGTTCCAGCTGCTGAACGCGCGCTGAAAGCGATTGTTCCGTGTCGCCCGGCTTCACGGCGAGGCGTCCCTGGATGACCGCGGGACCGGCATCGAGTTCCTCGGTCACGAAATGGACTGTACAGCCATGCCGCGGTTCGCCCGCCTCGAGGACCCGGCGATGGGTATGCAGGCCGCGATGGGCCGGCAGCAGCGAAGGGTGGATATTCAGCAGCCGGCCCTGCCAATGCCGCACGAACCCGGCATCGAGGATGCGCATGAAGCCGGCCAGCACCACCAGCTCCGCGCCGTGCTGTTCGAGGGCCGCCGTCAATGCTTTGCCGAGTGCCGCGCGGTCGGCGCCGCCCGCCGGCTCGACGACCAATGCGGCGAGGCCGCGGCGGCGCGCC
>JBATEA010000112.1:0-5713 GCA_049663745.1 Steroidobacteraceae bacterium
TTCATGCTCTTCGCGATGTCCGCGATCACGGGCGCCGCCCCGGTGCCCGTGCCGCCGCCCATGCCGGCGGTGATGAACAGCATGTCGGCGCCGTCGATCATCTCGGCGATGCGGTCGCGGTCCTCCATCGCCGCGTCGCGCCCGATCTCCGGGCGCGCCCCGGCGCCGAGACCCCGCGTCAGCGCGGAGCCGAGCTGCAGCTGCGCACGGGCGGTCGAGCGCTTCAGCGCCTGCGCGTCGGTGTTCGCGCAGATGAACTCGACGCCTTCGATCCCGCACTTCGCCATGTGCGATACGGCGTTGCCGCCGCCGCCGCCCACGCCGATCACCTTGATCACAGCCTGCTGGCTGAATGAATCCATCAGTTCGAACATTTCAATTCCTCCGCTACGTCAGAAATACCCCTGGAACCAAGACTTCATCCGCTCGACTACCGACTTGACGCCGTCGCCGACGAGCTTCGGCGCCGGTTGGCCGAGATTCGCCCGGCCGTAAAGCAGGAGACCCACGCCGGTCGCGTGGATCGGATTTCGCACGACATCGCCGAGGCCGGTCACGCCCTGCGGGATGCCGAGCCGCACCGGCATGTGGAAGATTTCCTCGGCGAGTTCCACCGCGCCTTCCATCTTTGCGCTGCCGCCGGTCAGAACGACGCCGGCCGCGACCGCCTCCTCGAACCCGGAGCGGCGCAGCTCGTCGCGGATCAGCGTGAACAGCTCCTCGTAACGCGGCTCGACGATCTCGGCGAGCGTCTGGCGCGCGAGGCGGCGCGGCGGCCGGTCGCCGACGCTCGGGACCTCGATGGTCTCGTCCGGATTCGCGAGTTGCGACAGCGCGCAGGCGTAGCGGATCTTGATCTCCTCCGCGTACGGCGTCGGCGTGCGCATCGAGACCGCGATGTCGTTCGTGACCTGGTCGCCGGCCACCGGGATGACCGCGGTGTGGCGGATCGCGCCGTGCGAGAACACCGCGATGTCGGTCGTGCCGCCGCCGACGTCCACCAGGCACACGCCGAGGTCCTTCTCGTCGTCGGTCAGCACCGCGAACGACGAGGCGAGCTGCTCGAGCACGATGTCCTCGACCTCGAGCCCGCAGCGCTGCACGCACTTGACGATGTTCTGCGCCGCGCTCTCGGCGCCGGTGACGATGTGCACGCGCGCCTCGAGACGCACGCCCGACATGCCGATCGGCTCGCGGATGCCTTCCTGGCCGTCGATGATGAATTCCTGCGGCAGCACGTGCAGGATCTTCTGGTCGGCCGGGATCGGCACGGCCTGCGCGGCGTCCATCACGCGCGAGACGTCGCCGCCCGTGACTTCCTTGTCCTTGATCGCAACGATGCCGTGGGAATTCAGGCTGCGGACGTGGCTGCCGGCGATGCCGGTGAACACCGAGCGGATCTCGACGCCCGCCATCAGTTCGGCCTCCTCGACCGCCCGCTGGATCGACTGCACGGTCGAGTCGATGTTGACGACCACGCCTTTTTTCAGTCCGCGCGACGGATGCGAGCCGAGTCCGATGACCTCGAGGCTGCCGTCGGCGTGCATCTCGCCGACCATGGCGACGACCTTCGACGTGCCGATGTCGAGCCCCACGATCAGATTGCGGTCGGAACGCTTAGCCATCGGTCTCCCGGGCTCCAGCTCGGTGTTCGGCGATTGCAGCGGGCGCGGCACGCGGCGGCTTGCGATCGCCGCGCCAGCCGATCGAAAAACCGTTCGAGTAGCGCATGTCCACGTAGGCGATTTCCGCGGCGCGGCCCGCGATGACGGCTGCTGCGACCTGCACCAGCCGGTCCATGCGCTCGTCCACCTGGCGGCGCCCCAGTCGCACGGTCACGCCGTTCGACAGGTCCAGTTCCCAGGCGCCGCGCGCATCGAGCCTGAGCGCCGCGACGCGCAGTCCCTGCTCGACCAGCCGGCCCTGTATCGCGAGATAACGCTGCGCGACCTGCCATTCGCTGCCCTCCGGACCGTCGAGCCGCGGCAGTTCCGGCGGCACGTGGCGCACGCCCTCAGCGAACAGTTCACCGCGCGTGTTCAGGAGCCCGTCCTCGCCCCAGCGTGCGGCCGCCTGCTGCTCGACGACCTCGACCTGGATCCGGTCCGGCCATAGCCGCTGCACGCGCGCGCGATCCACCCAGGCGAGCGCCTCGACGGCTTCGCGCAATTTGTCCAGGTCGGCGCTGACGAATCCGCCCTTCAGCGGGCCACGCGCGGCCTGCTCCACCTCGACCGCTGCGACGCGCTGGAACGGCCCGTCGATGACGATGCTGCGCACCGGCTGATCGAGGCCGATCGCGAGCAGCGCGCCGAGCGCGGCAAGCGCCGCAAGCGCACCGGCCAGTCGCCCGGCGCGCGACCACTCGAGCTTGGGCAGCTCGAACTGCCGGCCGGCAGGCTTGTGGCGATTGCGCTTGCGCATCAGTCCCATGGCCCTTCAGGTCCTCTCGCGCGCGAAGCTGGTCTCGAGGATCCGCCACGCCAGCTCGTTGAAATCGACGCCTGCTGCGGCGGCCGCCATCGGCACCAGGCTGTGGCTGGTCATGCCGGGCACGGTGTTGATCTCCAGCAGCAACGGCGTGTCGTCCGTTCCCATGACGAAATCCACGCGTCCCCATCCGGAGGCGCCGGTCGCCGCGAATGTCGCGAGCGCCGCGGCCTGCATCGCCGCTTCGCCGGCGGCCGGCAGGCCGCAGGGAATCAGGTAGCGCGTGTCGTCCGCGAAATACTTCGCCTGGTAGTCGTAGAAGCTGCGTGGGGTCTCGATGCGGATCGCGGGCAGCGCCTCGCCCTGCAGGATGCCGACCGTGAATTCGCGCCCGACGATCCAGCGCTCGGCGATCACGACGGGATCGAGGGCCGATGCCGTGCGCCAGGCCGTCGGCAACTCGGCCGCCGATTCGACGCGACTCATGCCCACGCTCGAGCCCTGGCTCGCCGGCTTCACCGCAATCGGCAGGCCGAGCTGCCCGATCGCGCGCGGGAAATCCGCGGCGCCGGTCAGCAGGATCCAGGGCGGCGTCGCGATGCCGGCGGCCTGCGCGAGCCGCTTGGTGCAGAGCTTGTCCATGCCAACCGCCGAACCGAGCACGCCCGAGCCCGTGTACGGCACGCCGAGCCACTCGAGCGCGCCCTGCACGGCGCCATCCTCGCCGCCGGGGCCATGCAAAGCGATCCACACCCGGTCGACGCCGACGGCGACCAGATCGGTCAGCGGCCTGTCCGACGGATCGAAGCTGACCGCATCGACACCGCGCTCGACGAGCGCCTTCAGCACCGCGCCGCCGGTCAGGAGCGAGATCTCGCGCTCGGCCGAATGGCCGCCCATCAGCACCGCAACGTTCCCGAAGGCGGTGGCATCGGTGACCCGGCGGAAATCGCTGCCGGTGGCGCGCAGGCGGCTCATGCGGCCTCACCGATCATGCGCACTTCCGGCGTCAGCCTGACGCCGTGCACGCGCTGCACCGTTTCCTGCACGTGACGCACGAGCGCCTCGAGATCCGAGGCGGTCGCCTGGCCGTCATTGACGATGAAGTTGGCGTGCTTGGTCGAGACCAAAGCGCCGCCGATGCGATGGCCCTTCAGACCGGCCGCCTCGATCAGCGCGGCGGCATGGCCACCCGGCGGATTGGTGAAAACCGAGCCGCAGCTCCATTCGCCGATCGGCTGCGCCGCGTGACGCCGTTCGAGCAGCTTGCGGATGGAATCAGTGCTGGCATCCGGGCGCGGCTCGAAGCGGAAGGTCGCCGCGAGGTACCACTCTCCCGCAGCCGGCGGCGTCACGCTGCGATAGCTGTAGCGATATTCGGTGGCCGCACGCCGGTGCCGCTCGCCCCTGCGGTCGATGGTCTCGACTTCGGCCACATGCGGCCAGGTCTCTCCGCCCCAGGCACCTGCATTCATCGCCAGCGCGCCGCCGACCGTGCCGGGAATGCCCGCGAAGAAATCCGCAGGGCCGAGCTGCCACTTCGCGCACTGGCGCCCGAGCCGCGCACAGGCGACACCGGCCTCGGCGCGCACCATCCGGTCACCGACGCGCTCGAGCCCGTTCAGGATTCCGTGCACCGAGATCACGACGCCGCGGATGCCGCCGTCGCGCACCAGCAGGTTACTGCCGAGGCCGACCCAGGTGACCGGCACGTCAGGCGGCAGCTCGCGCAGGAATCCGGCGAGCTCGTCGGCGCCCGCAGGCGCGAACCACGCGTCCGCGGGCCCGCCCACGTGCCAGGACGTGTGGCGCGACATCAGCTCGTTGCGCAGCACGCGGGTCTCGTAGGCAGGAGGGATGCGTAGCGCGGTCATGCCCGCGCCCTCGCGAGCAGGCTCGCCGGCAGCTCATGCGCGATGCCGCCGATGCTGCCGGCGCCCATCGTCAGGATCACGTCGCCATCCTCGATGAGCCCGGCAAGCGCGCCGGCGAGCTCGCCGACATCCTCGACGAACACCGGCTCGATCCGGCCGCGGCCACGCACGGCCCGGCAGATCGCGCGCCCGTCGGCATTCGCGATCGGCTCTTCGCCCGCCGCATAGACCTCGGTGACGATCAGCGCATCCGCCCCCGACAGCACGCGCCCGAAGTCGTCGATCAGGTCGTGCGTGCGGGTGTAACGGTGGGGCTGGAATGCGAGCACGAGCCTGCGGCCCGGCCAGGCCTGGCGCGCGGCCTCGAGCGTCGCCTCGATCTCGGTCGGGTGATGGCCGTAATCGTCCACGATCGTCACGCGCCCGGCGGCGGTCTGCACTTCGCCGACGGTCTCGAAGCGCCGCCCGATGCCCTGGAAGGATTCGAGCGCACGCTGGATGGCCGCATCCACGACCTCGAGTTCGGTCGCGACCGCGATCGCCGCGAGCGCATTGCGCACGTTGTGCAATCCCGCCAGGTTCAGCGTCACGGGCAGGGGCTTGCGCCCCTCGCGCAGCACCTCGAAGCGCGTGCGTGCGCCCAGTCGCTCGAGCCGGACGGCGCGCAGGTCCGCGTCGTCGTGCAGTCCGTAACGGATCATCGGCCGCCCCACCATTGGCAGCAGGCCGCGGACTTCGGCGTCATCGCTGCACAGGACGGCGAGCCCGTAGAAAGGCAGGTTGTGCAGGAAGGCGACGAAGCTCTGCCGCAGCTTGTCGAAATCGCCGCCATGCGTGATCAGGTGGTCGTTGTCGATGTTCGTGACGACCGCGATGACCGGCTGCAGGTGCAGGAAGGAGGCATCGCTCTCGTCGGCTTCGGCGACGAGATAACGGCCGGTGCCGAGTCGCGCATTGCTGCCGGCGCTCTTCAGCTGCCCGCCGATCACGAATGTCGGGTCGAGCCCGCCTTCGGCGAGCACGGAGGCGACCAGGCTCGTGGTCGTCGTCTTGCCATGCGTGCCGGCGACCGCGATGCCCTGGCGGAAGCGCATCAGCTCGGCCAGCATCTCCGCACGCGGCACGACCGGAATGCGTGCCTCCTGGGCTGCCAGCAATTCCGGATTCGTCGGCCCGACCGCGGTCGAGACCACCACGACGTCGGCGCCCTCGACCTGGACCGCGGCGTGGCCGATGTCGATGCGCACGCCCATCTTCTGCAGCCGCGCGGTGACGGCGTTGGCGCGCAGGTCCGAACCCCGCACCTTGTAACCGAGATTGACCAGCACCTCGGCGATGCCGCCCATGCCGGAGCCACCGATGCCGATCAGGTGGATGTGGCTGATGCGGCGCATCCGGTCGCTCATGCG
>JBATEA010000113.1:0-6076 GCA_049663745.1 Steroidobacteraceae bacterium
CGGAAACGAGGGGGGCTTCCACTTTGGAGTACTCCTGGCAAATCAGGGTGCCGGGCCCGGGTTCGAAACTGGAGAGCACGCGGAGCTTCATGCCATAGCGAGCGGCGAATTCGACGCAGCGCAGGTGCAGGACGCGCGAGCCCTGTCCGGCGAATTCGAGCATTTCCTCGAAGCTGACGCGCTCGAGGCGCCGCGCTTCCGGCACCATGCGCGGGTCGGTCGTGTAGACGCCGTCCACGTCGGTGAGGATCTGGCATTCGTCGGCATCCAGCACGACCGCGAGCGCGACCGCGGTCGTGTCGGAGCCGCCGCGACCGATGGTCGTCAGGTCGCCGTTCGCGGCGCGGCCCTGGAAACCGGCAACGATAGGCACGATGCCGGATGCGATGTCGTTCTTGAGTGCCTGCGCTTCGATGCGGGCGATGCGCGCGCGCCCTGGGTGAGCGGTGGTCTCGATGGGGAGCTGCATCGCATTCCAGGAGCGTGCCGGACGGCCAAGCTTGCGAAGCGCCATCGCGAGGAGCGCGGTCGAGATCATCTCGCCGGTCGCGAGCAGCGCGTCCATTTCCCGCGGGTCTGGATCCGGGCACACTTCCCGCGCGAGTTCGACGAGCCGGTCGGTCGTATCGCCCATCGCGGAGACGACGACGGCGACCTGGTGCCCCTCCCCGGCGAGCTTTGCGATTTGCGCGGCGACCGCGTGGATGCGCGCCACGGAGCCGACCGATGTGCCGCCGTACTTCTGGACGATCAGGCTCATGCGGGAATCAGGAGGCGCGTCGAGCTCTTGAGGCGTTCCATCGAAAAGAGCGCGCTGACGTCCGTCAGGTTTGGAACCCGCGCGATCAGCTCCTTGTAGACGCGGTCGTAGCCTGCGATGTCGGGCACGGTCACCTTCAGCAGATAGTCCACGTCGCCTCCGATGCGGTGACATTCGGAGATTTCGTCCATGGACGCAATGACCTCGGCGAGTTTCTCCGCCCAGGCGGCGCTGTGCTCGCGGGTTTTCACGCGCACGAAGATGGTGAGCGTGAGCCCGACCTTCTCGGGATCCACGATCGCGACGCGGCCGCGGATCACGCCGTCCGCTTCCATGCGCCGGATGCGGCGCCAGCAGGGATTGATCGAGAGTCCGACCTGCTCCGCGATCTGCTGGATGGGCAGCGAGGCGTCGTCCTGCAGCAGCGCGAGGATTTGCCGATCCAGGTCGTCCAGCTTCACCATGGGGCGTAGATTAGCAAAATATCCCAATATCAGTCTATATGACGGCCATAATTGGGAATATTTACGAGCATCACGGGTATAGGATACCCCAACTTCTGTCAGCGGGGACCGCACGCATGTCCGTCTGGAGCAAGCTCTTCACCGAGCATCCCGCGACCGTCAACGAGACCTACCTTCAGCATTTTGCGAGTTCTGCGAGCTTCGGCCTGCGCATGATCGGCGGCGGGCTCGTGTGCTTCGTGCACGCGCTCCTGCCCGGTGTGTTTTGCACCAGGGCGAGCAGCACGATCGGCGAGCTGCACGATCGCATGATTGTGAATCGCCGACGGCTCGAGCAGAAACAGATTGCCCCTGGCCAGGCTCGCGCCGCCTGACGTTCGCCTAGAAGCGATGCAGGCGGACCTGCAGTTCGCGCCGGCGGTAATCGATGATCAGGGTATCGATAAGACCCAGCACGTCCATGCCGATCAGCATCGTCGGCTCGTCAATCATCTTCCAGTGCTCGAATATCGCGAAGTCGGCGAAGGTCATCGCGGCGTTGCGGACCATGATTTCGCCCAGCACCACCGCAGGGGTCGGGATGCGATCTCCGGTCTGAACATCGAGGGTCGCGCCGGTCACTTCGTCGGGCACCGATGGTTTGGCGTTACGGCGCTTCGCGAGCGCGTCGCGTAGCGCCACATTACCGAGCGTCGCCTGGCCGCCGGTATCGATGATGGCCTTGGTGCGCACGCCGCCGAGCCAGGCATCCACGACCAAGAGCCGCCCGCGCATGAACTTGACCGGCACGGTCACGTAGCCGGGCGGCGCCTTTTCGTTGCGCGATCGCATGATGGTGATGCGGTCGTGACGGAATTCGATGGTGATGCGCTTGTCGCCGAGTCCGTCGGTGCCGAGGATGCCTTCCGCGCCGCCGAGCGCATCCGGCACGATCGGCAGGCGCTTCGGCATCATCAGCAGTTCGCCGACTTCGAGCGAATCGACCGCGATCACGGGCACTTTCACCTTGCCCGTTGCGCCCTGCAGCGTGACGGTGCCCGGATACTGAAGCGTGATGCCGAGCGCTTCCGCGACTTTCGCAGTGACTGCGGAATGGGTCGCACCGGTATCGAGCACCAGCCGGAACGGGCCACGGCCGTTGATCTCGACCGGCGCCCAGATCCGGCCGATGCGGTCGCGCCGGGTCGGCGCCACGAAACGTGGCTCGGGCGCCGTGACCGTCAGCTCCCCCAGTTGCTGCGGCGCAGTCTGCGGCGGCGGGATTTCGACCGGCGGGATCTGCGTCGGCAGGACCACGGTCGGTGGGAGTGCCGCGGGCGGCGGGGCTTCCGCCACCGGGGTCTGGAGGATCAACAGCGCGGCGGGCAGCGCAAAGAGATACACAGGGAACTCCGACTCCCGGTCGGGACTCAGGTTCCTCCGAGTTTTTGAGCGACCAGCTTGGGCACGCGCTCGAGCGCCGCTTTGAGCTTTGACGGATCGCTGCCGCCGGCCTGGGCGAAATCCGGCCGGCCGCCACCGCGGCCGCCGACCATGATCGCAATCTCGCCGACCAGGTCGCCGGCACGGACCTTCTGCGTGAGGTCCGGCGTGACGCCCGCAACCAGCGACACCTTGCCCTCTTCGGTCACGGTCGCGAGCACGATCACCGCCGATCCGAGCCGACCCTTCAGTGAATCCAGCGCTTCGCGCAGCGATTTCGCATCCGCGCCATTGATCGCGGTCGCAAGCACCTTCACCCCGCGGACTTCGACCGCGCCAGCCGCGAGGTCTCCATGGCCGCTAGTCACCAGCTTCGATTTCATGGCGTCCAACTCCCGCTCGAGCTTCTTCTGCCGCTCGATGAGATGGTTCGCCTTGCCCTCGACCTCGGCAGTCGTCGCGCGCATCAACACGGCGATGCGCTTCAGCGTGCCATCGGTCGCCTTCACCGCGTCGAGAGCGCCCTCGCCCGTCACAGCCTCGATGCGCCGGACGCCGGCAGCGATGCCACCTTCGGAAACGATGCGGAACAGGCCGATATCGCCGGTACGATGAACATGCGTGCCGCCGCAAAGTTCGGTCGAGAAATCGCCGAACGAGAGCACGCGTACGACGTCGTCGTATTTCTCGCCAAACAGCGCCATGGCGCCCGACTTCACGGCTTCGTCGAACGGCAGTTGCCGGATGACGGCCGGCGCATTGCGGCGGATTTCGGCATTGACCAGGCGTTCAATGGTCTCGAGCTCCGAGGCTGTCACCGGTTGCATGTGCGAAAAATCAAAACGCAGCCGGTCCGGCGCCACCAACGAGCCCTTCTGCACCACGTGCGTGCCCAGCACTTTCCTGAGCGCGGCATGCAATAGATGCGTCGCGGAATGATTCAGTACGGTCGCCTGGCGGATCTTCTCGTCCACCCGTGCCGTGACCCGGTCGCCGATGGCGAACGAGCCCGTTTCGAGGCGGCCGATGTGCAAGTGCGCATCGCCGAGTTTCTTCGTATCGGTTACCTTGAACCGCGCCGACGCATTCGCGAGCACGCCGATATCGCCGACCTGGCCGCCCGCCTCGGCGTAGAAAGGAGTCTGGTCGAGCACGATTGCGACTTCATCGCCAGCGGACGCCGAATTCAACTGGGTGCCACGCTTCAGGATTGCCTGGATCCTGCCCTCGCCACTCAGCACCTCGTATCCACAGAAACGGGTGGTACCGCCAATCTGTGCTTCTGACTCTGACGATCGCAGGAAAGCCGGAACCGGCGCAATGAATAAACTGGCGCTGCGCGATCGCTCGCGCTGGCTCTCCATCGCTTTCCCGAACCCCACGGAATCGATCGCGAGACCGCGTTCGCGCGCGATGTCGGCCGTGAGATCGACCGGGAATCCGAAAGTGTCATAGAGCATGAAGACCGTTTCGCCGGCGATGGTCTTGCCCTTCAGCTTCTTCATCACCGTCTCGAGCAGTTCCATGCCGTTTTTCAAGGTCTCGGCGAAGCGTTCTTCTTCTTGACGCAATGCGCGCCCGGCATGGTCGGCGCCCTTCACTAGTTCCGGGTAGGCCGCACCCATCTGTTCGACCAATGCAGGCACCAGCGTGTGCAGGAAGGGTTCTTCCTGCCCGAGCTTGTAGCCGTGGCGGATCGCTCGGCGGATGATGCGGCGGAGCACATAGCCGCGGCCTTCATTGCCCGGAATCACGCCGTCAACGATCAGGAATGCGCAGGCGCGGATGTGGTCCGCGATAACGCGTAGCGAAGGGCTGGTCTTCTTTTTCTGGTGCGTCGCCTCGGCAGCGGCCGCGATCAGGCCCTTGAACAGGTCGATATCGTAATTCGAATGCACGCCTTGCATGACCGCGGCCGTGCGTTCGAGGCCCATGCCGGTGTCCACCGAGGGCTTAGGCAGCGGCGACAGGGCTCCGTCTGCAGCACGCTCGTACTGCATGAACACGAGATTCCAGATCTCGACGAACCGGTCGCTGTCCTCGTCCTTCGATCCCGGCGGGCCGCCTTTGATGTCCTTGCCGTGGTCGTAGAAGATTTCGCTGCAGGGACCGCAAGGACCGGTATCACCCATGGCCCAGAAGTTCGACTGCTCGCCCATGCGCGTGAATCGCTTCGGATCAACCCTGATTTTCTTGAGCCAGATGTCCGCGGCCTGCTTGTCGTCGTTGTAGACCGTGACCCAGAGCCTTGCCGGGGGAATCTTCAGCGTCCCGGTGACGAAATCCCAGGCGAATTCGATCGCCTCGCGCTTGAAGTAGTCGCCGAAGCTGAAATTGCCGAGCATCTCGAAGAAAGTGTGGTGGCGCGCCGTGTAACCGACGTTCTCGAGGTCGTTGTGCTTGCCGCCGGCGCGCACGCAGCGTTGCGAGCTCGCAGCCCGCTTGTAGTTCCGCTGGTCCTTGCCGAGGAACACGTCCTTGAACTGGACCATGCCGGCGTTGGTAAAGAGGAGCGTCGGATCGTTGCCGGGGACGAGCGGGCTCGATGGCACGACCGCGTGGCCGCGTTCCCGGAAGAATTCCAGGAAAGTGCTCCGCAGTTCCGCACTCGATAGCTTGCCCTTCTTGCCGCCCATCATTCTCCGTCCAGATCCTTGCCGATCGCCGCGCGCACCTGGTCCGAGCTGAAGCCGCGCTGCGTCAGGAATCGCGCCTGCTTGCCGCGCTCGGCCCAGCTCGCGGGCTCACGCGCGCCGAAACGCTTGCGACGCAACTCGACGCAGCGCCGCCGCCACTCGGCCGAGCGCGCGTCCACTGCTGCCGTCACGAGCGGAGCGGCCACGCCCGCCTCGCGAAGCCGGTGCGCAATGCGCACCGGCCCCTGGCCGCGATTGGCATGATACGCGACGAAATGCTCGGTAAAGCGGGCGTCGTCCAGGAGCTTTTCCTGGACCAGGCATTCGACGACGATGGTCGCGGTTGCGGCTTCGAAGCCGCGTTCGGCGAGGCGCGCGCCCAATTCGCGGGCACCGTAATCGCGCCGGTTCAGCAGCCGGAGTGCCGCAAGCCGGGCAGCCTGCTGGTCGTCGGGTGCCGCCGCGGCGGCTGGGTCAGGCTTCCGCCGCCTCACTCGCAACCGCCACCGGGCGGCGCACCGGCAGCAGCCGGGTCCGCAACGCCGTCTCGATCTTCGCGGCGATCTCCGGATGCTGCTGGAGGTAGCTACGGGCATTGTCCTTGCCCTGGCCGATGCGTTCGCCCTCATAGGCGTACCAGGAGCCGGACTTCTCGATCAGACCGTGCAGTGCGCCCATGTCGATCAGCTCGCCTTCGCGCGAGATGCCGTGGCCGTAGAGGATCTCAAATTCCGCCTCGCGGAACGGCGGCGAGACCTTGTTCTTGACGACCTTGACGCGGGTCTGGTTGCCGA
>JBATEA010000114.1:0-2566 GCA_049663745.1 Steroidobacteraceae bacterium
GCATGGCAATGACGCCACAGCACCATCTTCTCGAGCATGAAAAAGGAGATGATGCCCGCCGCGAGCGCGATGCCGATTCCATGAGTGCCGCCTGGGCCCGCGGCCTCGATCGCGTGCGGCAACAGCGCGAGCAGCGCGGCGCCGAGCAGCGCGCCGGTCGCGAAGCTGACGAGATGCGGCACGATCCTGTTGCGCCGCGCTTCTGGCAGCAGCAGGAATCCGCCCGCAATGAACGCGGACAGCGCGCCGCAGGCGGCGGTGAATACGACAATCAGGGCGAGTATGGACAAGTCCCCTCCCCGGTTTTCGGGGCCGACAGCCTACACCAGCCAGATCAGTGCGGCCATGCGCCCGGCCCGGCCGTCGCGACGATAGGAATAGAAACGCGCGGGATCCGCGAACGTGCAGAGCTTGCCGCCGTGGACCGCGCTGACGCCGACGTCGGCGAGCCGGCGGCGCGCGAGACCGGGCAGGTCCAGCAGGTATTTCTGTCCCCTGCCTGCCCGAAACTCCGCCGCTGACTCTGGATCCGTCGCGACGAACATCCGGCGCACTTCGCCGCCGACCTCGAAGGTCGCGGGCCCGATCGCAGGACCGAGCCAGGCGATCAGGTCGGCAGGGTCAGTCGCCAACGCCTTGACCGTTTCCTCGATGACACCTGCGAGCAGGCCGCGCCAGCCCGCGTGGGCGAGGCCGACACGATGGCTGTTGCGGCTGGCGAGGAACACCGGCAGGCAATCGGCGGTCAGCACCGCGGCCACCGGCCCCGGGCCGAATGCGACGGCAGCATCCGCGCTTTCGGTCACCGGTTGCGACAGCAACGCGACTTTGCGCCCGTGCACCTGGTCGAGCCACTGCGGCTCGGAAGGCAGATCGAGCGCCTCGCGCAGGCGCCGACGGTTCGCGGCGACAGCGCGCAGGTCGTCGCCGACATGCGCGGCGAGATTGAAGGAGGCGTAGGGACCGGTGCTGAAGCCGCCGGTCCGCGTGGTCATGACGGCCTGCACGGCGGGCGGCGCGGGCCAGTCCGGGCGCAGGAACTCGAGGCTCAACGTTCCACCCTGGTATCTTCGCGCAACGCCGCGACCAGCTCGACGAAATCCTCCGGCAGCGGCGCCTCGACCTGGATGCGCCGCCCATTCACGGGATGGTCGAATTCGAGCTTCGCCGCATGCAAGGCCTGGCGCCGGAACCGGCGCAGCGTCGACTCGAGCCGCTGCGTCGCGCCTTTCGGGATCACGAGCCGCTTGCCGTAGACCGGATCGCCGATCAATGGAAATCCGGCGTGCGCGAGATGCAGGCGGATCTGGTGGGTGCGGCCGGTCTCCAGCATCACGCGCACCCAGGTGTGACGGCGGAAGCGCTCGACGACGCGATAGTGGGTCACGGCCTCGCGGCCGTCCGAGCGCACGGCCATGCGCAGGCGATCCACGGGATGACGATCGATGGGCGCATCCACGGTCCCGCCGCCGGTCATGACGCCGATGCAGACCGCCTGGTACTCGCGATGGATGCGGCGCGCCGTCAGCGCCTCGACGAGCGCTGCGCGCGCGGTTTCGTTGCGCGCGACGATCAGAAGACCCGTCGTGTCCTTGTCGAGCCGGTGCACGATGCCCGCCCGCGGCAGCAGCGCGAGCGCCGGATCGTGAGCCAGCAGCGCGTTCTGCAGCGTACCGTCGGGATTGCCGGCGCCGGGATGTACGACGAGGCCCGCCGGCTTGTTGACGACGATGACGCTCGCGTCCTCCCAGGCGATCGCGAGCGGCATCGCCTGCGGACGCATCGCAACGGCGTCTTCGACGGGCGCGTCCACGCGCACCAGCTCGCCGCCGATTACCGCATCGCGCGGACGCGGGACGCGGCCGTCCACGCGCACCTGCCCGGCATCGATCCAGCGCTTCAGGCGCGAGCGCGAATATTCCGGCAGGGCGTCGGCCAGCGCCTGGTCGAGCCTGCGGCCGGCCGATTCCGGCGGCAGGCGCAATTCATGCTGATATCGGGCGGAACTCATGGGGGAAGCCTGCGGTCTTTATCGCTATACTGCGGCGGCCAAACACGCGGGGTCCAGTCCCTTGATTCGACGGAAAACGATGGTGCGCGCCCTGGCGGTCGCGTGCTACGCCCTGATTCTTGCAGCCTGCGCCGGCCGGGATCGTGCCGCCGAGCAGCTGCAACCCGAGAAGCTCTACGAGCACGCCCACAATTCGATGATGTCGGGCGACTATCGCGGCGCGGTGCGCTATTACGAAGCGCTCGAGGCGCGCTTCCCGTTCAGCGAGTTCTCGCGTCAGGCCAAGCTCGACATCATGTATTCCTATTACAAGAGCCACGAGACGGAATCGGCGATCGACGCCGCGGACCAGTTCATCCGCGAGAACCCGACCCACCCGCGCGTGGACTACGCGATGTACGTCAAGGGCCTGGTGTACTTCGAACGCGCGCCGAATTTCCTCGAGCGCTGGTTCAATACCGACCTGACCGAGCGGCCGCCGCAGGATGTGCGCGGTTCATTCCAGGCATTCCAGACGCTGATCGAGCGCCATCCGGACAGCGAGTACGTGCAGGA
>JBATEA010000115.1:0-1616 GCA_049663745.1 Steroidobacteraceae bacterium
GGTTTGGACATGCCGTCGATCAAACGGCCCCCGTCCAGGCCCGGGCCGTAGAATCCGGTCAATTCCTCGACCGCGCCGCCCATGTCGGCTGCAACCAGGTTGACGTCGGTGAGCGTGGCAGGCGGCAGCGGTGGCGGCGCGGGTGGAGCCTCGATGGGCGCACTGGCCGGCGCGGATGCGGCCGTGGTCGCGGCCGGTGCCTCAGCCGGCGCCGTGGCTTCCTCTTTCTTCTGTGAACAGGCCGCGCAGGCGAGCGCAGCGAGTGCCAGAACGAGAATCGTTTTACGGTACATGCAGTTCCCTCATTGCCGGACCACCAGCTTGTCGCCTTCGTACCCGAACGAGAGCGTCACCAACTGGTCGGGAACGATCGTCACCTTCCGCTCGAGCGGCTGGCCAGGAGCCTTGATGCGGACCAGATATTCGCCGGGCGGCAGTTCGCGGCTGGGCTCGCCCGTCTGTCCTGATATCAGCACGCGCCCCGATGCTTCGAGGATGTCGTATGGCATCCGCGGCAGCGCTGCCAGCCGCACGGCCTGAGACAACTGATCTGCGCTCGCGGCGCCGAAATAATTGCCGCCCGTCGATCCTGCCAATGTCGTGAGTTGTGTTTTGGCGGCCTGCCCGGTCAACGTGAAGCCAACAATGTTCAGCGTGACGTTGAGGCCGGACGCCTCGATCGCAGCCGCCGCCGCTTTCGAATCGCCCTTGCAGCTTTCTTCGCCGTCGGTGATCAGGATGACTGTGCCGCCTCCGGCGGTCTTGAGATCCTCGAGCGTCGCGAGCGTGGATAGAATGAGCGGCGTCTCGCCGCGCGGCTTGAGGCTCGAAGCCGTGGTCACGATCTTGTCGCGATCGAGTTTCGCGAGCGGCACGATCAGCTCGGTATCCGTGCAGGTCTCGGCGGACTTGGACGGGTAGCGATGCCCGTAGACGCGCAGTGCCACATTCATGTCCGCCGGCAGCGTGGCGACGAATTTCTTCAGCACCTCGAGCGCGGTCTGCCAACGCGTGCTCGCGCCGAGCTTTGCGTTCATCGATCCGGACACGTCGAGCACGATTTCGAGATTGCGCGCAGGTGGCCGGGCGGTCTGCGGTTCGCCGACCTGCAGCGCGCCCGGCTGGTCCTCGCCATAAGCTGCCGCGAGTCCGATGACCGCCCACATTGTCGGAGCAAGTTCCGTCAGGTCCTGGCTCTGCGTCTTGATCGCCCGCCAGATTCCGTTGTCCCGTGAAGTGTCGTTCACCTGTGTCTTCAGGAGATAGTCGACGCCTCGGCGGAACGTCGGTGACAGCACGCTGACGCCTGCCTGCTGGTAGGCATACAGAACCTGTCCCGTTGCGAACGCGTTGGAGCCGTCCATGGCCGCCGTTTCCTTCCAGCCGCCATCGGCCTGCTGCTCGCTCGCCAGTTTGTCGACGAGTGCCCACGCGGCCGCGCGCTTATCCGGAGCGAAACGGGCGAGCGTGATGATCTTGATGACCTTGTCCTGGGTCGTGACGGGAACGGCTGCGCTCATCCACGCCAGCGCTCGGCTGGCCGCGGCCTTGAGCTGCGGTTTTCCACCGTGCGAGGCCGCCCAATCGAAGGCGACCAGCGCGTTGCCCGTCACGTC
>JBATEA010000116.1:0-5525 GCA_049663745.1 Steroidobacteraceae bacterium
GGCGACACCTGGGTCTGCGCGACCTGCGCGACCACGACGTCCTTTTCGAGCTCGCGCAGGAACGTCTCGACCAGCGTGGTCTTGCCCGAGCCGATCTCGCCCGTGATCACGACGAATCCGTCGGTGAACCAGATCGTCGACTCCATGTACGCCTTGGCGCGCGCATGGTGCTTGGAGAGAAAGAGGAAAGCCGGGTCCGGGCTCAACCGGAACGGCAGCTCGGTCAGCTGAAAATGTTCGAGATACATCGTTGCGACAAGGCTAGCAGAAGGCCGGGAGTATTGATCAGCTGCTGGAGGGGTCGGGTTTCGCCAGCACTTCGGCAGTCTGGCGTTCGCGGAATGCGCGCAGCGCATCCATCAGCGGCGCATGGCGGCCCGCAAGTATCGCCACCGCGAGCAGCGCCGCGTTCTTCGCCCCGGGCTCACCGATCGCGACGGTTGCAACCGGGATGCCGGCCGGCATCTGCACCATCGACAGCAGCGAATCCAGGCCCTGCAGCGCCTTCGACTGGATCGGCACGCCGATGACCGGTAACAAGGTCTTGGCGGCCGCCGCGCCTGGCAGGGCTGCGGCGCCGCCGGCACCCGCGATCAACACCTCGAGACCGCGCGCTGCGGCGCTCTCGGCGTACTCGAACAACAGGTCGGGTGTGCGGTGGGCGGAAATGATCCGCGCTTCGAAGGGCACTGACAGCGCCTTCAGCATCTCAGCCGTGTGGCGCATGGTCTCCCAGTCGGAAGACGAGCCCATGATGATGCCGACCAGGGGTTTCATCGGAAAAGTTTAGCATGCGGCCCGCGCGGTGGCCGGATGGCCCGCGCATAAGTTGCTGTCTGGAAAGGAAGTTGCGGCGGCGGAAGCCCTGAAATACCCCCCGTGCCGACAGGGAGTCACGCGGCGCGGGGGGGATGCCCGAAATCAGGGGATGCTTGATACGAAGGGCAACGTCAACAGGCTAGCGCTCCCAGTTCCACAGGCAAAAATGGCCCGTCGCCGGAAGGCGACACTGGCCTGCGCCGGTGCGCATCAGCTTGCCAGCACTTCGCTGACCCAGCGGAACAAGGCGCGCCCGGCGCCCGTCGATTTCGCAGCCGTTCGTTCCGAAACGGCCGCGGCGACGAGCCGCGACAGGGCTGGGCGATCTGCCTGCGGGAATTCCGCGACGAACTCGGCTGTTGCGGCAGGGCCTTCCAGCACCAGGCGGTCCCGCCAGCGCTCGGCGCGCTTGAAACGCATCGTCGCGAGACGCGCGCTCTCGCCGACCGCGTCAAGGACCGCGCGTATTGGTTCCGGATCGACCTTGCGCATCAACTTGCCGACGAACAGTTTCTGCCGCGACAGCGCGCCGTGACTCGTGATGCGCCGCGCGAGATCGATCGCGTCGCGAAGTTTTTCGGGCAGGTCGAGCGTGGCCACCAGTTCCTCGGGCGCCGCGATGAGCTGTTCGCCGAGGGCCTGGAGTGTCTGGGCCTGGCGCTTCAGTTCACCCTTGGTCGGGGGCGGAGGTTCCCCGGGTAGCTGGCGGCGGCGCATCGCGGCGATGCTAGCATGCGCACATGGACCAGCCGCATCTCGAACGCATCGTCGAACGGGCCCTGACACTTGCACGGCAGCGCGGCGCGACCGCGGCGGAAGCCGGCGTCGGCGTCAGTTCGGGCCTGTCGGTCACGGTGCGGCTCGGCGAAGTGGAGACACTCGAATACCAGCGCGACCGCAGCCTCGGCGTCACCGTCTATGCCGGCCAGCGCAAGGGTTCGGCGAGCACGGCAAATCTGTCGCCTTCGGCGGTCGAGGAAACGGTCTCCAAGGCGCTGTCCATCGCAAGCTTCACGGCAGAGGATGAATTCTCGGGCCTGCCGGATGCCGCATTGATGGCCCACGACCTGCCGGATCTGGATCTCTGCCACCCCTGGGACATCGATGCGCCGGGGGCGATCGAGCTGGCGAAGCGTTGCGAGGCCGCGGCGCTCGCAGTGGACTCGCGCATCAAGAATTCCGAGGGAGCTTCTGTCGCTACCCATCAAAGATTACGCGTGTTCGGGAACAGCCACGGTTTCATCGGCGGCTATCCTTCCACGTCCCATACGGTCAGCTGCGTCGTGCTCGGCCAGGCGGACGGCGAGATGCAGCGTGACTACTGGTACACGGCGGCGCGCGACTGGCGTGCGCTGGAGGATGCCGAGGAAGTCGGGCGCATGGCGGCGGGGCGTGCCGTCGGCAGGCTCGGCGCTGACAAGCTGCCGACCCGCAGGGCGCCGATCCTGTTTGCGCCCGAGGTGGCGCGCGGCCTGATCGGCCATCTGGTCGGCGCGATCGGCGGCGGCGCGCAATACCGGCGCAGCAGCTTTCTGCTGGATGCCGCCGGGCAGCAGATTTTCCCGGCGGCGATTTCGCTGTGCGAACGGCCGCACCTGCCGGGCGCACTGGGCTCGGCGCCATTCGACGGGGAGGGAGTCGCGACCCGCGACCGCGACCTGGTCGTCAACGGCGTGCTGACCGGCTACCTGCTGGATGCCTATAGCGCGCGCAAGCTCGGGCTGACGACGACCGGCAATGCCGGCGGCGTCCACAACCTGGTCGTACGGGGTGCGATGCTGGATTCGAAGACGCTGCTGCAGAAGCTCGCCACGGGGCTGCTCGTGACCGAGATGATGGGGCAGGGCGTCAATCCGGTGACCGGCGACTATTCGCGCGGCGCCGCAGGCTTCTGGGTCGAGAACGGCGTCATCGACCGTCCGGTGCACGAGATCACGGTGGCAGGCAACTTGCGCGAGATGTACCGGGGCATCGTCGCGCTGGGCGACGACCTGGATCGCCGCGGCGCGATCCAGTGCGGCTCGATGCTGATCGAGCAGATGACGATTGCGGGAAACTAGCGCTAGAACCGATAGGCGAGCTTGACGACGAATTGCTGTGCCGCCGGGCTGTTCACCCCGGCGGTCCATAGCTCGCCGAATGATGCCGCATGGTCCTGCAGTGCACTGCCGCCGAACGAATAGACGACGAACAATTCCGACAGTGGCTTGAACTCGTAGCGATAACGGGCCTGCAGCGCGAGGTCGCTGAGACTGAAGTCTTCGGCAACCCCGGCCGCCGGCGCCAGGGCGCCATCCGGCCCGATGTCGTAGGCCTGCCCGTCGCGTGCCTTCACGGCAGCCCACTGCAGGCGGATGCGGAATTCCGACTTCGACGTCGGATACCAGTTGGTGTTGAATGCCGCCTGTAGCTGTCGCCGCGCGTGCCGGGCCAGTTTCCCGATGTCCGGCCGCCAGATCAGCCAGTCGGGACTGTCGCGATACGTCAGGTCCACGCTGAAATTCAGGTCCGTGCCTGCGTAGAGAACCGGGCTGACATTGCATTGATAACCCGTGCGCTCGAGGCCCTCGCGAAACGCCTGGATTTCTCCGATCCACTGCCAGCGATCGGTGCGTCGGCTGAGGTATGAAATGCTCGCGTCCGGCTGCGAAGGCAGCCTGAATGCAGGGCCGCCGCGGGTCGTCAGGTCATCGACGCCGGACGTCGTCGGGCGAAGACGGACGGTAATCGCACTGCCGTCCCGGAAGTTCCATTTCCGGCCGGGCTGGATCCAGGAGGGCAGGCGCCGGCCCGTGTCTGTCGTTCGCCAGTGCGCATCGAGCTCCCAGCGGCTCGACTGCACGACGCTGTCCTCGGCGTAATGCTGCCGATACCAGAAGGATTGGGTCTGGATCTCGCGGATGTCATTGCGCTTCATGAAGCCGAGGTCGTTGACGTCGTAGCCATCGTCGTACCAGGACGCGAACAGGTTCTGCTCGAAGCGCCCGCCCGGCGCATAGAGCGCGGCGAGCCAGGCGCCGGCGCCGCGCGTCATCGCGCCCGCGGCAGGATCCTCGGTGCTCGTCAGGATCGCCTGGCCCCTGAACGCCCAGCCCGGCGCGGGCGAGTATTCGGCGTCGAGCGAATGCACGGTCGCCGTCCGGTCAAGGGTCGGACGATCGGTATGGGTTCCGAGATAGCCCGCGCTCCAGTCCTCGCCATGCCGTCGCAGGCGAGCCGCGAAATAATCCCTGCCGTTCGCGAGCGCGCTGTCATCCTCGGTAGCGGCGAACATCCCGTATTCCCAGCCCTGGTACGAGGCGCTGTACTTTGCTGCGCCAAGGATGTCGGTCTGCCCCTCGGGGCCGGCATCGGGTGCCGCGCCGATGCGACGCGTATTGATGATGCGGCCGTCCAGTGTCGTGCGCAGGTCGAACAACTGCTGGTTCTGCGTGAAGAACGGGCGCTTCTCGGTCAGGAAAGTCTCGATTGCCGTGAAATTGACCACCAGGTCGTCGGACTCGACCTGCCCGAAATCCGGATTGATGGTGGCCGTCAGCTGCCGGGACGCATCCGGCTTCCAGATCACGTCCAGGCCGCCGCGCTCGCGGCTGCTACCCACGAGCAAGTCGGTCGTGCTCGACAGGTAGGGGATCCAGGCCAACAGACTGGCGTCATAGGCCGGAACCTCGATCGGGTGCATGTCGGCTACGAAGGTCGGGTTGCGGTAGTCGTTTCCTGGAAACGAATAATTGTTGCCGGTGGTCTGGAGATAAAGACCGAAAAAGACGCCGATCCGCCGTTGCCCATCGATGACCGGGCCCATCGGCGCGACCGACCACGGCAACTCGATTTCGATGCTCCATCCGGTTTCGTCTTCTGCGACTGCGCTGTACCAGACCGTGTCCCAGTCGTAGCTGTAATTCGTCTGCTGCAAAATGATGCCGTCGCGCACCGAGCCGGAGAGCGACACCGCGAACTCATAGGCGGTCGTGCCGCGGCCCTCGAAGTCGACGATGAAGGCCACTTCGTCCGCATCCATGAATTCAGTATCGCGCGGTGAACGTCCGTGCTTGCGCATCGATGCCGGCTGGCTGGTATGGAAGCCGATGAAGAGCGCTTCCGGAGTGGCGAGCACGCGGGCATCCGTGGCGACCGGCGCGGCGGCGCCGGTGAACGGCATCGTCATCCGAAAATCGTCGAATGCGGTCGCGCCGTTCCAGTCGGTTTCGTCCAGGCGGCCGTCGAGCGCGATGCCGGCATCCGCCTGGCCATGGGCCACCAGGCCGCCGATCAGGCAAAGCGCCGGAGCATGCCTGCCGCTCAGGGCACTTCCTGCCGGGTGTTCGCCGACTGCGCCAGATTGCGCAGGCTGATGCCCTCCATGCGCTCGCGGATCGCGGACTCGACGGTGTCCGCGATGGCGTCGGTCTCGGGCGCGGTTCTCGCCCGCCACAACAGCCAGGTCTGGTACTGACGCTCGTCCCGGACAGCCGTCAGGATATCGTGCATGCCGATGCTGTCGAGATCGCGTGCCGGCAGCACTTCCTCCTCATCGGTCGTCGTCACGAGGCCCGCGTGCTCCAGCGCCATGATGACGGTCTCCAGTGCGGAACCCGGCACCTCGAGCTGCTCCGCAAGATCGCGTAATTGCCATGCCCTGGCCCCCGACACGAAGTTCCTTGCGATCAGCAGCATGACGGTGAGCGCGATGCGCTCGCGCAGCC
>JBATEA010000117.1:0-1800 GCA_049663745.1 Steroidobacteraceae bacterium
GTAACTGGCGAGCGCCAACAACTGCGGAACTGCGACCCGGCACCAAGTCAGTTGGTTTCGGCTTCTTTGCGGTCGGCCTTCCAGCGGCGGATGTCGATGGGGCGGATCTCCTCGATCGGGCAGCTGTCGCGGCCGATCAGCACGCGGTCGAAGGTCGAGATCGTGTTGACCGTCGACGTGACCCGCACGGAATTCGCGAACTGCAAGTTGGTCGTGCAGTTCGCCCAGACCTTGATCAGCCAGGCGTCGTTCAGGCTGGTCCAGAGGATCAGCTGGTCGCGGCCGACCGGTGACCAGGACTGCGGATTCATGGCAGTGAACCCGCGGATCGGCTCGCCGATGTAGCCGTCGTAGCGCGTGAGTGGGCCGTCGTCCTTGCTGCGCTGCAGCCCGCTGGCACAGGCGGTGGCCACGAAAGCCATCAGGGTCAGGGCCAAAATCCTTTTCATGGCGTTTTCTCCGGTCGGAAGAACCACCGTAGTCGCCATGGTTAAGACCACATTCCCGGCTCGTAAGTTTCATCGCGCCGGAATGCGCTGAAGACTAATTCGAAGGGGGTCCCCGCGATTGAGCATCCGGGTCGGGTTGCTGTGCGACACGAGGGCCTTTTTCTTGTTCGGGCTCCGATGCCTGGAATGTCATGCCGTCATAGAACTGTGCGAGCCGCGGCAGGAAGTCGTCCCAGCCGGGCGCCGCGGCATCGAACCCCTGCTCGTCCGGTCCGGAACTTGCCGCCATCGCCTCGGTCATCAATAGATACGTCTGTCCGCCGCGACTGAAGATGACCACCCCGCGCCAGGAGTCGCCGCGGATCACCCGACCAGTTGCCTGATCCACATGGGCCGACGGCGCACCGTGCGGCAAGTGCATGACCGCAATCCAGGCGGGTTGGCCCTCGAACTCGCCCGGCTCGTCACGCAGGATCGTCGAGCCCGGCACCGTGCCGGCGAAGAACGCCGGGAACGCGGTTTCGCGGAACCAGTTGCGCAGGATTGCCTGGGAGGTTTCCGTGTCGATTTTCACGCCGGCCAGCACGTCGAGGTCCGGCGTGCAGACGACGCCGAATAGCTGCCCGGAATTGTCCATGAAAGTGACGGAACCGACCGTCCGGTCAAAACCGTCCACCAGCCTCGGACCCGGGCCCAGCGGCGATTTGACCGTGAAAAGCTGCCCGGGCGCGGTGTAGAGTCCCCCGGTGAAATCGCCGCGCACCAGCGCCGCCTGCACTGGCAAAGCAAAAAGCGCCAGCAGCAGCGCCACCGGCACGCCGGCCCTGCCCGCAAACCGCTGACCGAGGGTTAACACCATGTTGCCGAGAGTGTTGATGGCATTGGCCCTGCTGTTCGCGGGCATCGGTCACACAAAACCGGTGGATTCCGAAAGTGTGACCGTGATCACTGGCGTCACGGTCGTACATCCGGAACGGGAAGGCGCGGCGGTGCTAGAGCCGGATTCGACGGTCATCATCCATGGCAACCGAATCCAGGCAGTGCTGCAGCATACCGCGATCGAGCTGACCCAGGGCGCCAAGGTCATCGACGGCCGCGGCAAATGGCTGGTCCCCGGGCTCGTGGATGCCCACGTGCACTTCTTCCAGTCCGGTAACTTGTACACCCGCCCCGACGCGGCGGATTTCAACGCAGTCGTGCCCTACGCCCAGGAAGTCGCCCGCAACAAGGCGCGGCTCGACGCTACCTTCAAGGTCTGGCTCGCGAATGGGGTCACGGGCGTCGTGGATATCGGCGGCCCGTTCTGGAATTTCGAGATGCGCGACCGCGCGGCGCGGACGGCAGCGGCGCC
>JBATEA010000118.1:0-1635 GCA_049663745.1 Steroidobacteraceae bacterium
GCGTTGACAAACAGCGACTCGGCCTCGCCGAGATGGTCTGACCACTGGCCGGTCGAGATCTTGTCGGCGATGAGCCGGTCCGCGGTCTCTGCATCCGGAATCCTCAGCAAGGCCTCGGCGAGGCACATCAGCACGACGCCTTCCTGCGATGCGAGGTGATACTGCTGCAGGAACGCTTCGACCCCGCCCTTGCCGGCGCGCCGGCGGCGCGCCGCGGCGACGAGTTCCATCGCCTCGCCCTGAATGGCCTGGCGCTCCGCCGCTGGCAGGCGCGCGAGTTCCAGCGCCTCAACCACCGCCGCCGCCTCATCCGCAAGGTACAGCCGGTTGATCGCCGCGCCGGCCGCCGATTCGAATTTCTCGCCGATGCGCAGGAATGCCGTGTTCGGGACGCTCGTCATGCGTGGAATTCTATCCGTGTCCGGAGCGGCCGGTCCGGCGCATCGCGAGGTAGTCGTCGAGGATCCTGGCGTGGTCGAATGCAAGCGGCGGCGCGTCCTCTGGATTCACGACCAGGATCCCCGCCGCATCGTCTCCGGCAAGCGGCTCGCCGCTGGCTGCCGCGACATACACGAGACTGACTGTATGCCCGCGCGGATCGCGCCCTGGGTCCGAATAGACGCCGAGCAGCGCTCCAAGCCGGATGTCGAGGCCGGTCTCCTCGCGCGCTTCGCGGCGCGCCGCGTCTTCGACGGTTTCGCCGATATCCACGTAGCCGCCGGGAAATGCATGGCCGGCCGGCGGATTCCGGCGGCGGATCAGCACGATGGGCCTGCCCGGACGGTCCTCGAGCTCGATGACGACGTCGACGGCGAGCGCCGGGGTCACGGGCCGCGGCATCAGGCACGGCCCCCGTCATCTGCGCCGGCCGCATGTGCGCGCAGGCGCTCCGCGGTTTCCGCGCCGAGATACGCGTGGATCAGGCGGCGCCCGATGTACAGGAGCGGGATCAGTGCGACCGCCATCGCCATCTTGTAGCAATAGTTGACCGTGCCGACCGCGAGAAAGAGCCCCGTGGGCCAGTGCTGCGGCCCCAGCACGAAAGCGATGTACAGCACGACGAAACTGTCGACCAGCTGCGAGACCGCAGTCGACGCCGTCGCGCGCAGCCACACGTATTTCTCCCCCGTCACCTGCAGGATGCGATGGAAAATGACGACGTCGATCAGCTGCCCGATCAGGAACGCCGTGATGGATCCGCCGATGGTCCACAGACCCTGCCCGAAGATGCTGGCAAAGGCCGCCTGCATGTCCGGCACGCCGCGCCCGCTGCCGACCGTCACCCACCAGCCCGCAGGGGCCAGGCTGATCGCCAGGTAGGCGAACAGGAAGGCATAGGAGATGAAGGCGACCGCCAGCCAGGAAATGAACCGGACGCCGCGCACGCCGAAATATTCATTGATGACGTCCGTCATGATGAACACGATCGGCCACAGCATCACGCCCGCCGTGAAGGACAACGAGCCGCTCTGGCCAAACAGCCGCCAGTCGAATGGCGGCAGGCCGAGCGTATCCTCGAGGGCGAAAATCTTCACGCCGACGAACTCGGCGATCATCGCGTTCGTGATGAACAATGCCGTCAGCACGATGAACAGCCGCGCCGGCCTCGAACGCAGGATGGCCCAGGGCGCAGCC
>JBATEA010000119.1:0-1755 GCA_049663745.1 Steroidobacteraceae bacterium
CCATGACAATGCTTGCCAGCCAACCGATCAAGCCGCCAACCAGCAGCCAGATGACGACGTTCACGTACATTCTCGCTTTGTGATCAGGGCCGACGTTACCCGCCGCCCGAGGCGGCGTCTGTACGCTGCCGCACCCAGCACGAGGGCGTGCAAAGGAGGATTGCTCGGGAACCCGGGTTTATGTGCGGTACCGTACGGACGCGACAATGCATACGAAATAGTTTCGCGGTGGTTCGTCCTTGCGGGAGACTCGTATGAGTTTGGGAACAATTCTCTTGGTCTTGCTGATACTGGCCCTGGTGGGTGTCATTCCTGCTTGGCCGCATAGCAGGGGATGGGGTTATGGACCCAGCGGCATCGTCGGAGTCGTGATCATCGTCCTGCTCATTCTGTTCCTGACCGGCAGGCTTTGATCCGGGCAGGAGAGCCTTGACCCGAGCCGCGAATGGCGGATTCTGAATCGGGGCGGACCCCGGCCCTGACAGCCGGCGACCGCGTGGTCCTGCCGCCGTTGCCTTACGCGCTCACCGCACTCGAACCCCATATTTCGCGGCGCACATTGGCTGAGCACCACGGACAGCACCACGCTGCCTATGTGGAGAAGACCCGGTCGATCATCAAAGGGACTGCACTCGAATCCGCTTCCCTCGAAGACATCGTGTCAGCCGGAGCTGCACGCGGTGATAGTGCGCTCTTCAATGCCGCAGCCCAGGCGTGGAATCATGCGTTCTA
The DNA here is from genome assembly GCA_049663745.1 of Steroidobacteraceae bacterium. Classification (GTDB taxonomy): domain Bacteria; phylum Pseudomonadota; class Gammaproteobacteria; order Steroidobacterales; family Steroidobacteraceae; genus SCUD01. Next base: position 733 of record JBATEA010000119.1, read on the forward strand.
TTGGCGAAGCCTGCGGCCGGGTGGCGGTGGAGAAGCGCGCGGGGCGATCAGCAATCTGATCGAGGATTGTTTCGGCAGGCACCGGGATTTTTGCGAGGAATTCGTGACGATCGCTGGTGACCAGTTCGGGAGCGGGTGGGCGTGGCTGGTCCTCGATGGTGGCCGATTGCGTATCACGACGACGTCGAATGCCGGGACGCCGCTCCTGACACAACAATTGCCGCTACTGGTGATCGATGTCTGGGAACATGCCTACTATTTCGACTATCAACACCGCCGCCTCGACTACATCGAGGCACTTGTGGCCAGCCTGGTGGACTGGGATTTCGCCAATCACAACCTGCATCTGGCGCCGGCGCCGGGCGGTGACCGTGCGGATGTGCGATAGCGTACACAGCGGGATGGGAGTATCATTATGAGCGAGCGCGATAGCGAGGAACCGGTTCCTGATTCGCTTTCCATAGGGCAGTTCGGCGAATTCGGGAGTTCAATGACGCCAAGTCCCGACACGCCACGACAAAATCATCTGCTCGGCGCGCTGCCGCACGCAGAGTGGGACCGGTTATCCCCCAAAATGGAACTGAGGCCGATGCCGCTCGGCCACGTGTTATATGAATCCGGCACGACGATGCGGCACGTCTACTTTCCAACGACCTCCATCATTTCGCTGCTGTACGTAATGGAGGACGGCTCCTCGGCGGAAATTGCAATCGTCGGCAACGAGGGCATCGTCGGAATATCGCTGTTCATGGGCGGTGAGACGACCCCCAGCCGGGCCATCGTGCAAAGCGCGGGTCAGGCCTATCGCGTGGCCGGAAAATTCCTGAAGGAAGAATTCTTCCGTGCCGGGCCGCTGCAGCGTCTCCTGCTGCGATATACGCAGGCGCTGATCACGCAGATGTCACAGACAGCCGTGTGCAATCGCCACCATTCCGTGGATCAGCAACTCTGTCGCTGGCTGCTGATGAGTCTCGACCGCCTGCCTTCGAACGAATTGACGATGACCCAGGAATTGATCGCCAA
>JBATEA010000120.1:0-2733 GCA_049663745.1 Steroidobacteraceae bacterium
ATCAAGGTCGAGTTCATCAATCGGGCGGTCGCCGCGGGCATCAGGCGCATCGAGGTCGCGAGCTTCGTGAGCCCGAGGCGTGTGCCGCAGATGGCCGATGCCGAACAGGTGCTGGCAGCACTGCCGCATCGGGAGGATGTTCATTACATCGGACTGGTGCTGAACCGCGCCGGCTTCGACAGGGCGGCCGCCGCAGGCTGCGCCGAGATCGGCATGGCCGTGTTCACGACCGACAGCTTCAATGAGCGCAATCAGGGAACGACCAGCGAGGGTTCGCTCCGGGCCTGGCGCGAAATCGCCGCGGCGGCGCATGCGGCCGGGATCCGCGCGCAGATCACGATATCGGCGGCCTTCGGCTGTCCATTCGAAGGCGAAGTCGCGCCATCGCGGGTGGTCGACATCGCGCGCGCGGCCGCCGAAGGGGCGCCATTCGAGATTGCGATCGCCGACACGATCGGCGTCGGCGTGCCGAGCCAGGTGACGGATCTCTTCGGCCGGGTCGCCGATGCGCTGCCCGGCATGACGCTGCGCGGCCATTTCCATAACACGCGCAGCACCGGCCTCGCGAATGCGTATGCCGCGGTGGAGGCGGGCGCGCGCGTGCTGGACGCCAGTCTCGGCGGCCTGGGCGGCTGCCCGTTCGCGCCGGCCGCGACCGGCAACATCCCCACCGAGGACCTTCTGTACATGCTCAGTCGCATGGGCATCGATACAGGCGTGGATCTCGACGCGGCGATTGCGACCGCGCGCTGGGTCGAACAACGGGTCGGGCACACGGTGCCCGGCATGTTGGTGAAGGCGGGACCATTCCCCGGGGCCGGCGCGCCAGTCGCGCGCACGGCGCCATGATCAATCCAGAGGTGAAGACAACATGACGATCAAGACGGGCGACCGCATACCGGAAGGCAAGCTGAAGGTGATGGGAAAGGACGGGCCGATGAATGTCTCCGCTGAGGAACTGCTCGGCAACGGCCGCGTGGTGCTGTTTTCGGTGCCGGGCGCATTCACGCCGACCTGCAATGCAAAGCACCTGCCGGGCTTCGTGCAGCAGGCCGGTGCATTCCGCGCCAAGGGAATCGGCAAGCTCGTGTGCCTCGCGGTCAACGACGTCTTCGTGATGGATGCTTGGGGCAAAGCGGCTGGTGTGGGAGACTCGATCGTGATGGCGGCGGACGGCAACGGCGACTACACGCGGGCGCTGGGCCTCGAGCTCGATGCCCGTGGACACGGCATGGGCATGCGCGGCAAGCGCTTCGCGCTCCTGGTCGAGGATGGCGTCGTAAAACAGGTGCACGTCGAGGCGCCGGGTGAATTCAAGGTTTCCAGCGCCGAGTACGTCCTGGGACAATTGGGGTGAAACTCCTCATCCCGTCGATCTTCTACGCCGGTCTGCTCGGGTTGCTGCTGATCGCGCTGTCGATCAACGTCGTGCTGGCGCGCAGGCGCTATCGCGTGAGACTGGGAGTCGGCACCGAGGACGGCATGCAGCAGGCCGTTCGCGTGCAGGCCAACTTCGCGGAATACGTGCCGTTCGCCGTGGTGCTGCTCGTGCTGTCTGACTTGACGAGAATGCCGGAAGCCGCGGTGCACGTGGCTGGATTGCTGCTCGTGACAAGCCGCCTGCTGCATGCCTGGGGCCTGTCTCACAGTCCCGGCAGGACCTTCGGGCGCTTTTTCGGCACGGCGGGGACCTGGATCGTGATCACCGGCCTGTCGTTGTGGCTGATGTACTCGTCTACAGATTTTTCTCGATTTCAGGTATCAGGCTGAACAGGTCGCCCACCAGGCCGTAGTCGGCGACCTCGAATATCGGGGCCTCTGCGTCCTTGTTGATCGCGACGATGGTCCGCGCGTCCTTGATGCCGGTCAGGTGCTGGATGGCGCCGCTGATGCCGATCGCAATGTAGAGTTCGGGTGAGATGATCTTGCCGGTCTGCCCGACCTGCAGTTCATTCGGCGCGTAGCCCGCGTCCACCGCGGCCCGCGAAGCGCCGGTCGCAGCGCCGATGCGGTCCGCGAGGCGCTGGATCAGCGCGAAATTCTCGGCACTGCCGAGCGCGCGTCCACCGGATACGACACGCGCGGCCGTCTGCAAGTCAGGCCGGTCGGTTTTCGCGGCTGTCACCGACACGAATCGCGTATGCGTCGGCAACGGAACGTCCAGCGTGACCTTCTCGATCGCCGCGCTGCCGCCTGCCGTCGCCGGTTGATAGGACGCAACGCGCACCGTCGCGACGATCGCAGCTTCCCCGGCGGCTTCGACGGTGATGATCGCATTGCCGGCATATACAGGGCGCCGGAATCGCTGCGCCGAATCGACGTGCATGATGTCGCTCAGCTGCCCGGTGCCGAGGAGTGCAGCGACGCGCGGCATCAGGTCCTTGCCGAAGGTGGTGGACGGCCCGAAGATGTGGCTGTATCCGGCGGCGAGCTTCGCGACTTGCGGCGCGAGGACGGCGGCAAGTGCAGGCTCATTCGCCGGATGATCCACCAGAAGCACGCGTGCGACACCGGTGAGCGCGGCCGCCGACTGCGCAACCGCGGCGCCACTGGTTGAGAGCACCGCAATCGTGATCTCCGCGTCCGGGACGCTGGCCGCACAGCTGACGCACTTGGCGACGGCCGCATTGAGCTTGCCGCCGGCATGTTCCGCAACGATCAGGATGCGATTCATCAGACCAGTCCCTTCTGGCGCAGCGCCGTAACCAGCTCTGCGGCGTCCTTGACCATGAC
>JBATEA010000121.1:0-4358 GCA_049663745.1 Steroidobacteraceae bacterium
GGCCATGCTCGCGCAGCATTGCAAAGAACCGCTTCGGATTGCCGATTGCGGCGACGGCACGAACCCGCCGCCCGGCAAAGGCCGCGAGCGGCCGCCGCTCTCCGCCCGCGAGCGCGACGGCAGCAACCGGCACGAGCTTCATCTGAATGGCGCCGGGCCATGTGAACCCCGTGTCATTGACGACCACGGCATCCACCTGCGCCAGCCGGGAGCGCGACTCGCGCAGCGGGCCGGCCGGAAGCCGCAGCCCGTTGCCGAGGCCGCGCGGCCCGTCGATGACCGCGATTTCCAGGTCCCGGTCCAGCGCATAGTGCTGCAGCCCGTCGTCGCACAGGATCAGGTCGCAGTCCGGTTCCAGCAGGCGCACGGCATCGGCACGGCGCTTTCCGATCGCGACCGGCTGTCGCAGGCGGCGCTGCAACAACAGCGGTTCGTCACCCGCCGACGCGGCATCATCCAATGCCGTAACGAGCCTCGCGGTGCCGCCCGCAGCGCCATAACCGCGGCTCGCGATGCCGACGCGGAGGCCGCGCGCGGCGAGTTCCCCGGCAAGCCAGATGACGAGCGGCGTCTTTCCGGTGCCGCCGACGGTGAGGTTACCGACGACGACGACGGGACGCCGTGAACGATAGCGCGGCAACAGACCGTGCCGGTACGCAGATCGCCGCAGTCCGGCGACGGCCGCGTACAGCCAGGCAAGGGGCAGCAGCCACCAGCCGCGCCGGCCACCGCCATACCAGGTCTCGAGCAGCCAGCTTTGCATCGCGAAGATGCCTAGACGTTGAACTGCATCCGGTGCAGCGCCGCATAGACGCCGCCGGCTGCCAGCAGTTCGGCATGGGTGCCCGATTCGATGATGCGGCCGTCATCCAGCACGATGATGCGATCGGCATTCTCGATGGTGGAAAGCCGGTGCGCGATCACGAGCGTCGTGCGGTCTCGCAGCAGTTCGGCGAGCGCCTCCTGCACCGCCCTCTCCGACTCCGAGTCGAGCGCAGACGTGGCCTCGTCGAGGATCAGCACCGGCGCATTCTTCAGCAGCGCCCGCGCAATCGCGACCCGCTGGCGTTGGCCGCCCGACAGCAGCGCACCTCGCTCGCCAATCTGCGTGTCGAGCCCGTCGGGCAATTCGGCCGCAAAGTCCAGCACGTGCGCGGCGCGCGCGGCGCACTCGACCGCGGCGGCATCGGCACCCGGTGCGCTGAAGGCGATGTTGTTCCGGATCGTGTCGTCCACCAGCATGACTTCCTGGCTCACGAACGCAAGCTGGTTGCGCAGGTCCGTCAGCCGGTAATCGCGCAATCCGACGCCGTCCAGCAACACCAGTCCCGCATCGGGGTCGTAAAACCGGGGCAGCAGCCCGACCAGGGTCGACTTGCCGCTGCCGGATCGCCCGACGATCGCAACCGTCTGGCCGGGCGCGGCCGTAAAACTGATATTGCGCAGGACACTGCCCTTGTCCGGGTCATAGGTGAAGTTGACGCCGCGGAACTCGATTTCACCGCGCGCATGTTCGACGCGGCGCGACCCGCCCTGGTCCTCGGCATGGGTGTCGAGGATCTCGAATACGCTCTGGCCCGCAGCGATGCCCTGCTGCAGCGGCCCAACGACACTGACGAGCCGGCGCAGCGGCGCCGTTATCAGGAGCAGCGCCGTCAGGAACGAGGTGAATTCGCCGACCGAGAGTCCCTTTTCCAGCACGTCACGGATGGCGACGAACATGACTGCCGCGAGGCCGAACGCGGCTATCAGCTGCACGACCGGGCTGGACACGGCCTTGACGGCGACGAGCTTCATGAAGCTCGCGCGATTGCGCTCATTGACCAGTTCGAAATTGGCCTGCTGCTGCGGCTGCGCATTGAAGACCTTGATCACCCGGTGACTCTCGAGCGCCTCCTTGGCGACCCGCGTGACATCGCCCATCGAGGCCTGGATCCGCATGCTGTAGCGACGGAACAGGCGGCTCGTGACGCGCATCAAGCCGACGATCAGGGGAGCCACGGCCAGTGCGAAGGCGGTCAGGCGCCAGTTCAGGAAGAACAGCCAGCCGAGCAGCCCGGCGATCGTCAACGTGTCGCGGATCAGCGAGGTGATCGCAGTGGTCGCGGCTTCGGCGACCAGCTCGATGTTGTAAGTCAGGCGGGACAGGAGTTGAGCGACGCCATTGCGGTCGAAAAACGCAGCCGGCAACTCCAGGTATTGCGCGAACACGTCGCGCCGCATGGCCTTGATGACGTGCCGGCCCACCCAGCCGGGAGCGTAAACGGCCAGATAGTCGCCGAGCCCGCGGATTGCGAACAGCACGATGATGCCGGCCGGCACCAGCGTCAGCACGTGGCGATCGCGCTCGACGAACGCCCCGTCCAGGAATTTCTTCACGAGCCAGGCAAGTCCCGTGTCCACGGCCGCAAACAGGATCATGCCGACGACGCCCAGCAGGAACATCGGCCAGTGCGGCCTGGCGTAGGCCATCAGCCGCTTGTAGATCCTGATACCGCCGGTGGTCAGCCGCGGCAGGTCGCGGTCAATCTTCCGTTTGCTGGCTGATGGTTGCAATGTTGACCTGCGTGAAGCCGAGGCGCGCTGCCACGTCCATCGCGGTCACGACGGATTGATGTGTCGCGCGGGCATCCGCCCGGATTGTCACCGCACGGTCGGTGTCGCCGCCCGCCACCTTGCGCAGCGTGGCGCGCAGGGTGTCGCGCGAGTTGTTGACCAGCGTGCGCTCGTTGACGCGGTACGCGCCCTGGGCGGTAATCGTGATGACGAGCGGGTCGAGCGGCGCCTCGGCCGGCGCGGCGGTCGCTTCCGGCAACTCGACGCGCAGCCTGCCTTCCTTGACGAAAGTCGTTGCCAGCATGAAGAAAATCACCAGCAGCAGCACGACGTCGATCAGCGACGTCATGTTGAGCTCCGGATCTTCGCGGCGGGTGCTGCCGAGCTTCATGAAGCCGCTTCGCGCCGCCGCTCGGGCGCCTTCGCATGCGCACCCATGCGATCGAAAGCCTGCACGAGCCGCATCGCCTCCTTTTCCATGTCGACGACCAGCGCATCGACGAGGCCGCGCAGGTAGCGGTAGGCGAACAGCGCCGGTATCGCGACGATCAGCCCGGCCGCGGTCGTGATCAGCGCCTCGCCGATTCCGCCGGAAAGCGCGCGCGGATCTCCGACACCCGCTTCGGTGATCGCATGAAACGCCGAAATCATGCCGGTCACCGTGCCGAGCAGCCCGAGGAGCGGCGACATCGCGGCGATCGTGCCGAGCGTGTTGAGGAACCGCTCGAGCTCATGGACGACGTGCCGCCCGGTGTCCTCGATCTGCTCCTTCATGATCTCGCGCCCGTGGTGGCGATTCGCGAGGCCGGCGGCAAGCACCCGGCCCAGCGGCGAATTGCGCGCGAGCGCCTCGAGGTGACGGTCATTCAGGGTGCGTGTCTCGACCAGCTTCCAGACGCGCTCGGTCAGTTCGCGCGGAATGACGCGCTTGCGCTGCAGCGTCCACAGGCGTTCGACGACGATGGCGACGGCGACCACCGAGCACAGGATGATCGGCACCATGACCGGGCCGCCGGCAACGATGATTTCCCACATGCGGCGGCATGATACCGTGACCGCTGCGCCGGTGTCCTACCGGTTCAGGTCGCCGCGCGCCGACGCCACCAGCGCCGGGATTCCAGCCGCTCCGCACGAACTTCGATTTCGCCCGGTCCGGGAGGAAAATGCACCGCGATCGCTCCGGCATCGGCCGTGGTCAGCAGCGTCGCGCCGGCGGCCTGCCAGCGTGTCACGACACCGCGATCGGGCAGATTCCAGCGATTGCCGAAACCCGCCGAGACGAGGCCAAGACGCGCGCCGACGGCCGCCACGAATGCCGTACCGGATGACGTACGACTGCCATGATGAGGCACGAGTACGACCTCCGCGGCGAGCGATTGCGACAACAGTTCCTGCTCGGCGTCGGTTTCAGGATCGGCCAGCAACAACGCGCTGCCGCCGGCTCCGGCAACGCGCAGCACGCAGGAGTCATCGTTGTCGCGGCCGGACGTCGTGCCTCCAGGATGCAGCACGCGGAATTCCACTCCGTCCCAGCGCCAGTGCTGGCCGCGCCGGCAGATCGCCGCTGGCGGGTTCTGCCTGACCCGCGGCCCGGCCATGACGCGACCGACAGGCAGCGAATCGAGCAGGGCCCGGCTGCCGCCGGTGTGGTCGCTGTCGTCGTGGCTCAGCACGAGCCGGTCGATGCGGCGGATGCCGCGCGCGTGCAGCCAGGGCAACAGCGAGACGCGTGCAGCCGCCGAACCATTGCGCCAGCGCGGTCCGGTATCGAAGACCAGAACATGGCCGCGGGTTTCCACGAC
>JBATEA010000122.1:0-4182 GCA_049663745.1 Steroidobacteraceae bacterium
GTTCGGACATCACGGCCTGCTGGGCGCCGAGGCGCAGCAGCTCGCGCTCGAACATCTCGCGGCCCTCCTCACGGTTCCGGCCAACGTCGCGCTTCTTGAACCAGGCCCGCACCTTGGCGCGGCTGCGCGGCGAGGCGAGAAAACCCTCCTGCTCGACGAGCCAGTCACGGCTGGGCTGCGCGTCCTTGCCGCGGATGATCTCGACGACCTCACCGTTGGCGAGACGGTGATCGAGCGGCACGATGCGTCCGTTCACTCGCGCGCCGCGGCACCTGTGGCCGAGATCCGTGTGCACGTGATAGGCGAAGTCGAGCGGCGTGGCGCCTGCCGGCAGGTCGATGATCTCGCCCTTTGGCGTCAGCGCATAGACGCGGTCCTCGAAGAGATCGGCCCGGACCCGGCTCAGGAAGTCGCTGTCACTCTCGGCGTCCGCCGCCGGCGCGAGGAGCTCCCGAAGCCACTCGATCTTCCGGTCGTAGGCCGCGTCGGGGGTACCGCCTTCCTTGTAGCGCCAGTGCGCCGCGACTCCGAGTTCCGCGTGTTCGTGCATCTCGCGCGTGCGTATCTGGATCTCGAGCGGCACGGCGCCGGGCCCGATCACGGCGGTGTGCAATGAACGGTACAGATTGTCCTTCGGAGTGGCGATGTAGTCGTCGAACTCGCCGGGGATGTAGTGCCAGCGGCCATGCACGGCGCCGAGCGCCGCATAGCAGTCGGCGATGGTCCCGACGATGACGCGCACCGCGCGGATGTCGAGGACCTGGCCGAAGGCGAGTCCCTTGCGGCGCATCTTGCGCCAGATACTGTAGATGTGCTTCGGACGCCCTGCGACCTCCGCCTTGACGCCGATTCGCGTGAGTTCCGCGACGATGTCGCCGCGCACCGACTCGATGAATCTCTCGCGGTCGGCGCGGCTCTCGTTGAGCTCGCCGGCGATCCGCCGGTAATCCGCCGGCTCGAGATAGCGGAAAGCGAGATCCTCGAGTTCCCATTTCAGCTGCCAGATGCCGAGCCGATTGGCGAGCGGCGCATAGATTTCGCGCGTTTCCCAGGCGTGCCTCAGGCGCTCTGGTTCGTCCAGTCCGCGCGCCCCGCGCATGCGGCGCAGCTGCTCGGCCAGGCGCACGAGGACCAGGCGGGGATCGGTGACGACCGCGAGCAGCATGCGGCGCAGGGCGTCCGCCTGCGCGGCGGACAGTGCCCGGTCCGGTGTCCACTGCGCGCCGGCCTGGAACTCGCCGAGCCGGTTCAGTTGCGTGGCAAAGCGCGCGATCGATTCGCCAAAGGTGGCAGACGCAGCCGCTTCCTCGATCTGGCCCTGCCCCAGCATTGGCTGCAACAGCGCACCGGCGATGATTTCGCGCTCGGCGTCCAGTGCCGCGACGATTTCGGCGACCTCCATGCCCTGTGCAGCGGCGGCGCGCCAGGCAGGCGCGGCGCTCGTGTGTTTCTCGAGTCTTGCCTGCAATTCCGCCAGGATGGTCGAGCCGGCAACGGGCGCGTTGGTCGTCGTTTTCATTTCGCTGCGCGTGCCGGTCCGCCGGGAATGCCGTTATCATAACGTCTATGCTGCGTATCCTCGGCCTGGATCCTGGATCGCGCGTCACCGGTTACGGTGTCGTGGATGCAGGGCAATCCGGCGTCCGCTATGTCGCGAGCGGCTGCATCCGCGTCGGCAACGGGAACATGGCGCGCAGGCTCCTCGAGATCCATCGGCATGTCACCGAACTGGTGGACACTTATGCGCCGGGCGAGGTGGCTATCGAGCGCGTGTTCATGCACCGGAACCCGGACAGCGCACTGAAGCTCGGCCAGGCACGCGGGGCCGCCCTGTGCGGCGCCTGCCATTCCGGTGCGGAGGTGTTCGAGTACGCGCCGCGTGCGATCAAGTTGACGATCACGGGGACCGGGGCGGCCGAGAAGAAGCAGGTGCAGCACATGATCAAGGCGCTGCTGGCCGTCGAAGGCCGCATCGGTGCGGACGCCGCCGATGCGCTCGCGATTGCGCTGTGCCATGCCCACCATCGCGGCGGACGGCTGAACGGCCGCCGCAGCGGCCGATGATCGGCTATCTGCGCGGTCGCCTGGTCCGCAAGCAGCCGCCGGCGCTGCTGATTGACGTCGGCGGAGTCGGTTACGAGCTCGAAGCGCCAATGTCCACTTTCTACCGGCTGCCGGAGCTCGGAAGCGAGATCCAGCTGCATACGCATCTCGTCGTGCGGGAGGACGCGCACCTGCTCTACGGATTTGCGACGGAGGACGAGCGGCGCCTGTTCCGCGACCTGCTGCGGGTCTCGGGGATCGGGCCGAAGATCGGGTTGGCGCTCCTGTCGGGCATCACGGTCGAAACCTTCCTCGTCTGTGTCGAGGGCCAGGACATCGATGCGCTGACGCGCATACCCGGTATCGGCCGCAAGATCGCCGAGCGACTGCTGGTCGAGATGAGGGACCGCATCCGGGCGCTCGGCCAGATGCCATCCGCCCTGCAGCGACCGGACGGCGCGGGCGCCCAGGCCGAGGCTTACGCGGCGCTGGTCGCGCTCGGCTACCGGCCGGTGGAGGTGACACGACTACTCAAGTCCGTTGACAATGAGGGCGCTGGTACCGAGGAACTCATTCGGCGCGCCCTGCAGGCCGCCGCCAGGTAAGGCGTGATTCAATGATCGAACAGGATCGCGTTGTCGCCGCATTGCCCACGCGTGAGGACGAGGCCCTCGAACGCACGGTCCGGCCGCGGCAGATGGCCGAATTCGTGGGCCAGGCGCCGGTCAAGGAGCAGATGAGTATTTTCATCGAGGCGGCGCGGCGGCGTGGCGAGGCGCTCGATCACGTGCTGATTTTCGGGCCTCCTGGCCTCGGCAAGACGACGCTCGCGCACATCGTTGCCAATGAACTGGGCGTCGGCTTGCGCCAGACGTCGGGACCGGTGCTCGAGCGCCCTGGTGACCTGGCCGCCATCCTGACCAATCTGCAGCCCCGAGACGTGCTGTTCGTGGATGAAATCCACCGCCTGAGCCCCATCGTCGAGGAAATCCTCTATCCGGCGATGGAGGACTATCAGCTTGACATCATGATCGGCGAAGGCCCGGCCGCGCGCTCGATCAAGCTCGACCTGCCGCCCTTTACGCTGGTCGGCGCTACCACGCGCGCGGGCCTACTGACATCGCCGTTGCGCGACCGGTTCGGGATCGTGCAGCGCCTCGATTTCTACTCGGAGGAGGAGATCCGCCAGATCGTGCTGCGCGCCGCGCGCATCCTCGAACTCGGGATCGACGCCGGCGGCGCGGTCGCGTTGTCGCAGCGCTCGCGGGGCACGCCGCGCATCGCCAACCGGCTGCTGCGCCGGGTGCGCGATTACGCGGAAGTCCGAGCGGCGGGCCACATCGACCAGGCAGTCGCGGCGGCTGCCCTCGACATGCTGGAAGTCGACCGCCAGGGACTCGACATCCTGGACCGCCGGCTGCTGATGGCCATCATCGAGAAATTCGACGGCGGGCCGGTCGGCATCGACAGCCTGTCGGCGACGCTCGGCGAGGAACGCGACACACTCGAGGATGTCGTCGAGCCCTACCTGATCCAGCAGGGTTACCTGATGCGCACCGCGCGCGGCCGTGTCGCGAGCCGGAGCGCGTGGCGGCATTTGGGGCTGGAACCGCCCGCCGCCGATGCGGCGGGCGCCAACCTGCCGCTTTTCCGGGAGTAGCGGGGCGCGTGGAGGCCTTCACGATCCCTGTGCGTGTCTACTGGGAAGACACGGATGCTGGCGGCGTGGTCTATCACGCGAGTTATCTGCGGTTCATGGAACGCGCGCGCACTGACTGGTTGCGCGCGATCGGCATCGACCAGGCGTCGCTGATCCGCGACGAACGCCTGCAATTTGTCGTGGTCGAAGCAAACATCCGTTACCATCGGCCGGCGCGCTTCGACGACCAATTGCAGATCTCGGTGCAGGTGACCGAACGGCGCGGAGCATCGATGCTGATGGCGCAGGAAATCCGCCGCGGATCTGCGACCGGCGAACTCCTGGTGAGCGCGACGATCCGGGCTGCGTGCCTCGATTCGGACAGCCTGAAGCCGAGACCGCTGCCGGCGTCGTTGCTTGCCCAACCATAGGAAATCCTCGCGTTGAACGACCAACATTCGATACTGCAGCTCGCCCTGAACGCCGGGCCAGTCGTGAAG
>JBATEA010000123.1:0-3452 GCA_049663745.1 Steroidobacteraceae bacterium
GATCGCGGGTGGCGCCGCGCCAGGGGCCTTCGCAGCTGCCGGAGCCGGACGCGCGCGCTCGCCGCCAGGCTCGCGCTGCTGCCGTCCGACGGGCTCCTGGGGCCTGAATGCGAGCATCCTCAGCAACGTCATTTCCACGCCGATGCGGGGATCCGGCGCGAGCGGCAGGTCGCGACGGCCCATGATCGCCAACTGGTAATAAAGCTGCAGATCCTCGGCTGCGATCGTCGCCGCCAGCCGCTGCAACAGTTCATTTGCGTAAACCTCATCTTCCGGCAGGTTCGCGACGGCCTGACGCAACGCGACTTTCTGCAGCAAGGCCGCCATTTCGTCCAGCAGCTGGCCGTAGTCTGGCGCGAATTCGTCGATCGCCGCGATGCTGTCGAGCAGGCCGCGGGCGTCCTGCGCCGCAAGGCGCTCGATCACGCCGACCACCTGCTGGCGGTCCACCGTGCCGAGCATCGAGCGTGTGTCGGCTTCCGTCACCCGTCCGGCGCCGAATGCCAGAATCTGGTCCAGCAGCGACAGCGCATCTCGCAGGCTGCCGTCCGCGGCGCGCGCCAGCAGTACGATTGCTGCCGGTTCCGCTGCGACGCCTTCGGCCTGGAGAATGTGCTGCAGACGGCCCGCGATCAGTGGCGCCGGCAGCCGCTTCAGGTTGAACTGCAGGCAGCGCGACAGCACTGTAACCGGCAACTTCTGCGGATCCGTGGTCGCGAGCAGGAACTTGACGTGCGGCGGCGGTTCCTCGAGCGTCTTCAGGAGCGCGTTGAAGGAATGGCTCGAAAGCATGTGCACCTCGTCGATGAGGTACACCTTGTAACGGCCCCGCGTCGGCGCGTACTGGACGTTGTCGAGCAGTTCCCGCGTGTCGTCCACCTTGGTTCGTGACGCTGCATCGACCTCGATCAGGTCGACAAAGCGGCCTTCGTCGATTTCGCGGCAGGCGCCGCATTCCCCGCAGGGCTTCGAGCTGACGCCGCGCTCGCAATTCAGCGACTTCGCCAGGATGCGCGCAATCGTCGTCTTGCCGACGCCACGCGTGCCGGTGAACAGGAATGCATGATGGATGCGCCCGCTGTCCAGCGCGTTGACCAGGGCCTGCTGCACGTGCTCCTGGCCCACCAGTTCGCTGAACGTGCGCGGGCGCCATTTGCGCGCCAGGACCAGGTAGCTCATGAACTCCTTTCTCCCCAACGAACGGTGGAGGCGGCCCGCGCCAGCACCCCTCCGGCACCCGATGCCGCCGTTACCGTTGCTCCCTTCCGGGCCTGGCGGGATTCACGACTGATCGTCGCGGAGGAACCGACGCGAGCCACCATCGATGTTGCCGGGCCGGGCATCGTAAGGTCGCTCCAGGGGGTCGTCAACCGCGCGCCACGGCCCGCGGCAACCACAGTGTCACCGTGGTTCCCTGCCCCGGCCTGCTCGATATTTCGACGCGTCCGCCGTGTATGTCCAGGATCTCCTTGACGATGGTCATGCCGAGGCCGCTTCCCGGCACATCGGCTGCCTGGTCGCCCCGAAAGAAGCGCTCGAATATCCGGCGTACGACTTCCTCGTCCATGCCGCTGCCCTCATCGCGGACCTCGACGCCCACCTCACTCTCGCACGCGACCAGGCGCACGGCGACCGGCGATTTCGCCGGCGAGTACTTGCAGGCGTTCGAGAGCACGTTGCCCAGGGCCTGGCAGTACTTGTCGGCGTCGACGAACGCTTCGGCGTCGCCGCAGTCGCCTGTCAACGTCGGTACGCGTGCGTCATCGCCGATCCTGAATGTCTCGACGAACCGCCGCACGGCCGGCGCGAGCGGCTGGCGGATCATCGTGAAATCACGGCCGGCGCGCGCCTCGATGCGCGCCAGGTCCAGCAGTTCCGTGACGATACCCGTGATCTGGTCGCCGTGACGCCGCATCGTCGAGAGAATCTCTCCGCGCAGGCCTGCGGGCGGGTCACTCGCCTGCAGGAATTCCGTGTATCCCGTGATCACGGCGATCGGCGTGCGCAACTCGTGTGCCGCCGTAGCCACGAACTGGCTCTTCATCCGGTCGAGTTCATCGGCACTCGTCACATCGCGAAAGTAAGCGACCTGGGCGCCGCCGGCTGCGCTCACGACCCGGCATTCCAGCACCATCGGGCGCGGATGCAGCAGTCGCATGATCGCGGCCGCGCCGGGCCGCGGATCCGCGACCGGGCCCAGCTGGCCGAATCGCGCCCAGAAATCCGCATGCGATAGCCCGATGAGGTCGGCTCGCTGCCAGCCGGTCAGAGCAATGAAGGCCGGGTTGGTCTCGGTCACGTTGCCCGCACCGTCGAAAGAGACCAGGCCGTCGGGTGACAGGCTCAGGATCGTGGAGAGTTCCTCATTGCGCTCCGTGAGGCGCGCTTCCGCTGCCTGGCGCGCCTGATCCGAATCGCCGAGCAGGCGGCCCATGCGCTGCAATTCGCCGACCGTGTGACGAAATTCGCTGACGCCAAAATCCGGCGACACTTGCTCATACTCGCCCACGGCGATCCGGTGCGCCATGCGTTCGATCTGTTCGAGCGGCATCGAGATGGACCGGCTGACGTAGTGCGCGCGACGGTAGAGGAAGCTGAAGAAAATCGCGTAGAAGGCGACCAGGCCGCCCAGCATGATCCAGCCGATGATCGCCAGGTCGTCCGATAACGCACGCGCAGCGCCGAAAACCGCCTCCTCCGGAACCAGTGTCATCAGCTTCCAGCCGGCGGAAGGAATGGTCTGCCAGGCGACGAGGTGCGGACGCGGCCCGTCAATCCGCCCGGTGCCGCCGACCTCCCGGGCCAGCAGCTCGCCGATCGCCGCGAAATCCTTGCGCCGGTAGACGTTGAATTCCTCCGGCTTGAACGTGTCGGCGCGTATGACCTCATCGTAGTCGTGCGCGGTCAATTCAGTCAGGGAGAAAAGCTGTTCGCCCTGGCTGGTCAGTGCGAGCAGCGTGCCATCCTTGCCGATCAGCAACAGGAAACCTTCCCAGGGGAAGTCCGTACGCAGCACGTTGCCGATGATGCGGTCGAGCGTCACGTCGGCCCCGACCACCCCCTCGAGAAAATCGCCGCGATAGACCGGCGCGATCGCCGACACCATCCAGCCCTGGCCCGCCGGATCGACGTAGGCATCGGTCCAGACGACGGAACGGCGCGGGTTGTGGCCGCTGTCGGCCTCGTAATAGAAATTGAAGGCGCGCATGTCCATCCGCGGATCGAAGCGTCCGGCCGTGTCGATCCACGGCCAGATCCGGGTCATCGAATCCTGCGTATTGATATAAGCTTGCACGATCAACGGGTTCGCATCGGTGATGTCGCGCAGCAGCGGATCGATGGCCGCCAGGCGGGCCAGCTTGTCGTACTGCGCGGGCCCCTTGGTCGTCATCGCCGAATAAAAGACCGCCGCGCCGCCATCATCACCGGCTGTCGTCAACGCGCCGCTTTCC
>JBATEA010000124.1:0-2125 GCA_049663745.1 Steroidobacteraceae bacterium
GTGCATGCATCAGCGGCCGCGGCGGCGGCGCGGACCGGCTCGCCGCCACGCTCGGCGCATGGTTCCGCGAATGGGCCGCAGCCGGGATCTTCTGCGCCATCGACCGGTAGATCTGGTGCTGGGTCGCAGGTTCGCAGGTTCGCAATAATTGGCTTATAACTACGTACCTGCGACCCGGCACCAAGTGGGGGAGTAAGCCTGTGAATATTCGCAATCTGGCGACGGGGCTCAAGTACTGCGGCGAGGTCTCCGGCAAGAAGCAGACCTATCACGTCTTCGAGAGCAAGAAGCAGTTCGTCGTGATGTCGCAGTCGCTGTCAAAGCCGAACAGCGGCTATTTCAACCTGGTCAGCAAGGATGCGGTGGATCATGTGCGGCGCGGAAATGCCGGCCGCCAGGACGTAACGGCCAAGAAGCTCTCGACACGCTCGCGCGCCGGCCATGTCAAGAGTGCGCTGCACGCGCTCAATATCCTGTACGTGCTGGTGGCGACCGGCGCCGCGGCGCGCGACGATCGCTTCCGCGACCGCGAGCTGCACTTCAACGTCCATCCGCGCTAGAAGAACAGCCAAAAGAAAAGGCCCGCCATGTGGCGGGCCTTCTGTTGACCGCGTCCTGCGGATCTCGTTCAGGGCTTGTATCTGTTCCAGACATTGCGCGAAATGATCGTGAACGTTGCGCCGGTCACGAATGCGCCCGCAGAGCTGAAGATCTTCGCCAGGTACTCGCCGATGCCCGGAATGTTCATCAGCACGCCCGAAAGTCCGGTCAGCACGAGTGCGGTGACCAGCACGCGCACATGATCCTCACCGGCGATCGCAACGCCTCCGACCAGGCCCAGCACGACCAGTATGGCCACCATGTACTCGAAAGTTGTGAAGGCGCTGACCACGGAAATGGCGATCGCCGCCCAACCTATGAGCTTGAATGGATTCACTTTTCATCCCCCCTGAAGCTTGTTATGACGCGGCCGGACAGCCCGGAACCGCTGCGCGATGCTACGCCGCAGGATTCGGTACAGCAAACAGAGCGACATACGGTGTCTTGACGGGCACCCCGACTGAACCCAGGGTAGTCGACCCGGTCGGAATGGGCTGGATCGCCGCGTGGAGTCCTCGTGCGGTCGAATTGGAATCATTCCAGGGCGATCGCGATCGCCGCGACCTTGCTGCTGCACCTCGTGCTGGCGGCCTGGCTGTTGAGCCTCAGGATGAGTGAGCCGCCTCCGGCGATCGATGTCGCCGAGATCGAATGGATCCCGCCGTTGCAGCCACTGCCGCCGGCGCCAGCGCCGCAGCCTGCGCCATTTTCGAGTGAACCTCTCGAGGCGCCGACCATCTTGTTGCCGGTGCCGGAGGAGATGACGCCATCCGCTGTGATACATGACTGGCATGGCGATGCGCGCGCGGTGGCGGAGGCGCTCCGCGGCTCGCCCAATCGCAGGAGCTTCGGCAAGGGCCCCGAACCCGAGCACAAATTGAAATCGGCGCCCGATGGCCCGCCGCCATTGTTCAAGCAGCCATTGCCGAGGGTCGGCACGACGGTCACGACGACGCAGGGCGAGACGATCCTGTGGATCTCGGATTACTGCTATATCTCGTTGAGCTCGACGAGCCTGACGATGAAGGATTTCCACGATGCGAGGAAAGGCGTGCGCACCTGCATCATTCCCATCGGCGAGCGTGAAGCACGCGGCGACCTGTTCGATCACCTGAAAAAACCGCCGGCCGGGGAGCCCGAGGGGCAGGCGCCGGGACAGCAATAATCGGGTTGCGGCGCGGCGGCCGCTCCGTGATGCTGCGCGCCATGCAATACATCCTGCGCGGGCTCGAGCCCGCATTGTTCCAGCCGCTGTTCCAGCTTGACGACGAGGCGCTCGCAGCGCGCGGCATGCGCTGGATGGTCGCGGACAAGCCGGTCGGATTTCCCTGCCGCATCAGTCTCGAGGACGCGCCGGTCGGCGAGCGCGTGTTGCTGCTGCCCTTCGTGCACCAGGACAGCCGTTCGCCCTACCGCGCGTCGGGGCCGATCTTCGTGCGGTCGGGCATCCACGAGGCGCGTCGCATCACCAGCGAGTTGCCGCCATATCTCACGCGCCGGCTGCTGTCGGTGCGCGCCTACGACG
>JBATEA010000125.1:0-5198 GCA_049663745.1 Steroidobacteraceae bacterium
GTTGGGCACCGCGCTCGACATGTATCAGATGGATAATTTCCGCTACCCCACGACCGAACAGGGCCTCGAGGCGCTGGTCAAGAAGCCGGACGATCCCTCCGTGCGCAACTGGCGGCCGCAGGGGTACCTCCGCTCGAAGAGCGTGCCGAAGGACCAATGGGGCAATGATTACATCTACCTGCAGCCGGGCACCCGCGGCGGAGCCTATGACCTCTACACGCTGGGCGCCGACGGCCAGGTCGGCGGTGAGGACGCGGATGCAGATGTCGGCAACTGGAACCTCGACTGACGGCCTGAGCAGGTCGTGATCCTCCCCCACTGTCGCCGTCGCGACCAGCGCGGATTCACGCTGATCGAGGTCCTGGTCGTTCTTGTCATCATCGCGATCATCGCGTCCATCGCGATCATCTCGGTGGGAGTCCTCGGCGACGATCGTGAAATTGAGCTCGAGGGCGAGCGCCTGACCGACACGATCGCACTGCTCCAGGAACAATCCCAGCTCGAAGGCCGCGACTACGGCCTGTGGATCGAGAATGAGGGATATGAATTCGAGCGCTTCGACGGCTTCGAGCAGCGCTGGGTCGCTGTCGAGGGCGACCCCTGGCTGCTGCCACGCCAGCTTCCGCCCGGCCTCGTGTTCCAGCTCGAGATCGAAGGCAGGCCGGTCCTGCTGCGCATACCCCACCGCGCCGAGGCCAGGCTGCCGCAGCTGCTGGCGTACGGCAGCGGCGACGTGACGCCCTATCGCCTGACTCTTTCGCGTCCCGACACCGGACGGAGCGTGACATTGATTGGCGGCGCCGACGGCACAATCGAGATCGAGCGCAATGAAGCCAGGTAACGCAACACGCGGTTTCACGCTGATCGAAGTCATGGTCGCGGTCGCGATCGTCGCGATCGGCATGTTCGCCGTATTCAAGGTGATCGGCGACACGACCGGCAATATCGGTTTCCTGCGCGACAAGAGCCTGGCGGAGTGGATCGCCGACAACCAGATCACCGAAATCCGCCTGTCCGGCGAATATCCGTCGGTGGACCGGACCGAAGGCGACGTCGAATACGCGGGACGGAAATGGCATTGGATCGCCAACGTTTCGCAGACACCGGTAGGCGGCCTGCGCCGGATCGACATCACTGTGCGCCGCGACGGAGACGCGGCGGATTCGGCGCTCGTCAAGCTGGCGGGATTCATCGGATCCACCGCGACGGCGAGCGCACCCTCGTCAACTCCCTGGAATACGCACGGCCTGAATGAGAATCCCGGCGACGGGGAGGAATAGTGGCGAACCGGCGCAATCGCGGTTTCACGCTGCTCGAGATCCTGGTCGCTGTCGCGATACTCGCGATCATGAGCGTCATGGCCTATCGGGGAGTCAGCGAGGCCCGGGTCTCCGTGGAGAACGCTGGCGGCCATATGGATCGCCTGCGCGAGGTCCAGCGCGCGATGTACTTGCTGGCCGGCGATTTCCGCACGCTGGCGCCGCGGCCGATACGCGAGCCGATCGGCGACGGCTATCGCGCGGCGCTGCGTCGCGACCCGAATGAGGTGTCCCTGGTCGAGCTTTCGCACGCGGGCTGGCCGAATGGCGCAGGCACGCCGCGCGGCACGGTGCAGCGCGTCAGTTATCGCCTCGAGGAGCGCACGCTGATCCGCGACTACTGGACGGTCACCGACCCGACGCTCGCCAACGTCCCGGTCTCGCGCCGCCTGCTCACGCAGGTGGATCGCATCGAGATCCGCTACATGAACTCAGGCCGCGAATGGGTGACGCAGTGGCCGGCGCTCGACAGCGTGGGTGACACCGGACTTCGGTCGCGCCCGATCGCCGTCGAGATCACGATCGTGCTCGCCGACTACGGCGAATTGCGCCGCTTGATCGAGGTGCCCGGATGAGGCAGCGTGGCGTCGCGCTGATCATGGCGATCATCCTGGTCGCGATCGCGACGATGCTCGCCGTGCGCATCGGAACGCGCGCTTCGCTCGACCAGCGGCGCACGGCCGGGCTGATCGCGCTGGACCAGGCCTGGAACGTGGCCCTTGGCGCGGAGGCCTGGGCCATCGAGGTGCTGCGCAAGGACCGCGAGGACTCGCAGGTGGATTCCCTCGTCGAGGGATGGGCCCAGCCGATCCCGCCGCTGCCGGTGGACGGCGGGGCGGTACGCGGCGCCCTCGAGGACATGCAGGGGCGCTTTAACCTGAATAACTTGCTGAGCGACGATGGCCAGGTCAACGCAGCTTCCGTTGCGCGTTTCGAGCGCTTGCTCGAGAAGGTCGGCGCCGAGCGGCGCTGGGCGCGCATCGCGGCGGACTGGCTGGATTCCGACACCGTGCCGGGATTTCCGGATGGTGCCGAGGACGGCAATTACCTTTCCCAGAATCCGCCCTATCGCGCCGCCAACGGTCCGGTGACCACGACCACCGAATTGATGGCGCTGCCCGGCATGACGCTCGAGGAGTACCTGCGCATCCGGCCCTACGTCGCCGCGCTGCCGCTCGGCACCACCATCAACATCTGCACGGCACCTGCGCCGGTGCTCGCAGCCCTCGTCGAAGGCAGCACTGACTTCGGCGATGCCAATTCGCTGGCCACCAATCGCCGTGACGGCTGCTTCCCGACCATGGAAGACCTGCAGGCGACGCTGAGTGCGGAGGAATTCCATGCCATACAGCCGACAATTTCCGAATCTTCGAACTGGTTCCGCGCCGTGACGGCGGTCAGTATTGGCACCTCGGAACTCACGCTGTACAGTCTGATCGAGCGAAACAGCGCGGGCGGTGGCCGGACCGTGCTGCGCTCCACCGGCACCGAGTGAGGCAATGAGTCAAATTCTGGTACTGCGGCTCGCGGATCCGGTCACCTGGGTCATCACCGACTCGACTGGCGGACGAATCGGCCCGGTGTCCACCGGCAGGCTCTCCGATGCCGCGCCGCTTGCCGCCGAGCGCCCGCTCGTCGTGATCGCGCCGGGCGCGAGCGTCACCTTCGCCCAGCCCGAACTTCCCGTGAAGGGCGGCGCCCGACTGGCGCAGGTCGTCCCTTATGCGATGGAAGAGCTGCTGGCCGGCGAAGTCGAACAGTTCCACTTTGCAGTGGGCCGCACGGACGCCGAGGGCCGCACCCTGGTGGCGGCCGTGCGGCGCGATGAGTTGCGCGGCTGGATCGAGGCTCTCAAATCGGCCGGTCTCGATCCGCATGCCCTCGTGCCCGAGCCTCTCTGCGTGCCGGACAACCCCGGCATGACGGTTGCAGTCATCGACGCCGGGCAGCTGCTGGTGCGCGCGCCCGGCGCGTTGCCGGTGGCGCTCGACGCCGAGCCGCTCACCGAGGCTTTCACGCTCGCGGGCCTCGAGGGCGAGGACCGCCATGTCCAGCTCTACGTCTCGCAGCACGACTGGGAACATTCCCGCGACATGATCGAGGCGCTACGCGAGGTGACGGGCAGCCTCAACCTGCAGCTCCTTCCCGACGGCTCGCTGCCCTTGCTGGCGGCGGGCGCCGCCCGCAGCGACGCGCTGTCGATGCTGCAGGGAGAGTTCGCGCGCCGCACCGGCTGGCGGGCGGAGTGGCAGCGCTGGCGCGTCGCGGCATTCCTCGCGCTTGCCGCCCTCGCGCTGCACATCGGCGTGCACGGCTACGACCTTGTCCGCCTGCGCGCCGAGGAGCAGCGTCTTGACGCCGCGATCGAGCAGGCCGCGCGCATCGCGATGCCGGACGTCGAACGCATCGTGGACGCCCGCGCGCAGATCGAGCAGCGGCTCGCCGGCGGCGCCGCCGCCGATCCCCAGGGTCTGCTGGCACGCCTCGCGGCAGTCGGCGGAGCAATGGGTGGCGCCACTGCCCCGACCCTGGAGTCACTGGGCTGGCGGAACGGTTCACTCCAGCTGCAGATGGTCGCGGCGGACACCGACGCGCTCGCACGCTTCGCACAGGCGTTGACCGCGCGCGGGCTCAACGCCGACGTCGAGTCGACGACTTCACGCGAAAAGGGCGTCTCGGCGCAGATCAACGTGACCGCGAGGCCAAGCTCATGATCCTGCGCGAATGGCATGCGTCGCTTTCCGAACGCGATCAACGCGTGGTGACCTGGGGCGCGATAGCGGCGAGCGCGCTGCTGTTGACCGGTTTGATCTGGAAGCTCGGCAGCGCGGCAACGGCGGCCGAGTCCCGGGTCGAAATCAAGCGCGAGCAGTTGGCATGGATCGAAGCCGTGACGCCTCGGCTGCAGGCGACGCCCGCGGCGCGCGCCGGCGAATCGCTGACGATCGCCGTCGATCGTGCGGCACGCGAGTCGGGGCTCGGCGAGGCACTCGGCGATATCGAGGCCGCCGGGCCCGGTTCGCTGCGCGTGCGATTCAAGAACGCTTCCTTCGACGCGCTCGCACTGTGCCTGGCGCGCCTCCAGCAGGAACGCGGCGCGGTTGCGGAAACCGCGAGCGTCAATGCGAGCGGCGAGCCGGGCCGCGTGGATGCGACGATCGTGCTGCGCGGTCATTAGGTAATGTCGCGCAAGGGCCTCCTGGTCACGGGAGGCATGGTCGCGTTTCTCGTCTTTCTGGTCGCTCTGGTGCCGGCCTCATTGCTGACGCGCTGGCTGCCGCCCGATGTCGTCGTAACCGGCCTCGACGGCACGATCTGGTCTGGCCGCGCGTCGAGCGTCAGTGTCCGGGGCCGCGCGATGGGCGCCGCCAGCTGGTCCTGCCGCCCATGGCCGCTGCTGGCATTCGAATGGTCCTGTCGCGTGGAATTGCGGCCGGGTGGAGGAACGGTGTCGGGTTGGCTGTCCGGCGAATTGAACGGTCCGGAAATCGACGCGCGCGACCTGTCGGGCCAGTTGCCGATCACCTATCTGGAAGGCATCGTGACGCCAAAGGGCTGGACCGGACAACTGGACGTCGAGGTCGCCATGGCCCGCATCGCCGGCGGCCTGCCGCAGGATGCCGAAGGCAGGATCGTCGTCCGTGGTCTCAAGGCACCGGGGCCCGGCGGCGCACAGCTCGGCGATTTCGAATTGACGATCGGCGAAGGGGCGGTCGGCACCGAAACCCTGACCGGCAGGCTGAGCGATCTCGGCGGCCCATTGCGCGTGCGCGGCACCGCGGAGCTCAAGCGCGATCGCAGTTACTTCCTCAGCGGCGAAGTCTCGCCCGGGCCCGGCGCTGGCCCAGAGATTTTCGACACCCTCGGCTTTCTCGGTCC
>JBATEA010000126.1:0-2956 GCA_049663745.1 Steroidobacteraceae bacterium
GCCTTCAGCCTGCCAATGCCGCGGGCGCTGCGCCCAGAACGTGATTGAGGAGCTCGAGCGGGTAGCGAGCGCCGTCCAGATAGTCGTCGATGCAGCGCAGCACCAGCGGGCTGCGCAGCTCCGCCTGGCGCTCGCGCAGTTGGTCCCGGGTAATCCATGCCGTGCGGATGATCGCCCGGTCGAGCGATATGCCATTGGCGCGCTCGCCGACAGCTCCGGCGAATGCGACGCGCAGGAATGTCCGTCCGGCGGGGCTTTGCCACAGGTACACGCCCGTGACCGCCTCCGGCACGAATGCATAGCCGGTTTCCTCCAGGGTTTCGCGGACCACCGCCTGCGGCAGCGATTCCCCGTCCTCGAGGTGCCCGGCCGGCTGGTTCAGCACGACCCGGCGGGCGGCGCGTTCCTGAACGACCAGGAAGCGTCCGGCGCGTTCCACCACGGCGGCTACGGTGATATCGGGCTTCAGGGGCATGCGGCGATTATAGAGGCTGGCCGGAGCGGTCAGCACTCGCCGCTAGAGGTGCTGCTGGCGCGTCTCGGCTTCGGGTTCGCTGGCGATCCAGATCTCGTCGAAATAATTGAGGTAGCGCCGGGCAACAGCGGGATCGTTCATTTCGACGATGCCTTCCCAGCGCGAAGCCTGCAGCCGATAGACCAGCGCGCGGTCGTCGGCGATCAGGAATGCCGCCTGGTTGTCGCGATGATCGGACTTGACGTGCCGGATTTCGATATGGCTCGTGATGCGCCGCGCAAGGTGCACGAACTTGCTGCCTTCGTACATGACACGCGAGGGATCCGCGAGCAGCACCCGGACCTTGGCATAGCTTCGGGAGAGAACCAGCTTCTTGACGGTCTCGAGGAACTGCGGCTGGTCGTACACCGACGGTTCGAGGTCCTGCGTGTACATCGTCAGCAGCCGGCGCGCAACGAGGGCGACCTGCTGCGTGGCGGCGCGGGCCTCATCGAGCGTCGCAATGATCGAGCGCGTACCGGTCACGCTCTGCCGCTGGGTTTGCACCGCTGTCACTCCAGGGCGTGCTTCATCCTCACGTGGGAGACGCCCGCCTCGTCGAACGCATCGCCCTCGACCCGGAAGCCATGCTTCCCGTAGAAGGGCACGGCCTGCACCTGTGAGTGCAGGTATGGCTCGCGAATGCCGCGG
The DNA here is from genome assembly GCA_049663745.1 of Steroidobacteraceae bacterium. Taxonomy (GTDB): domain Bacteria; phylum Pseudomonadota; class Gammaproteobacteria; order Steroidobacterales; family Steroidobacteraceae; genus SCUD01. The sequence goes on from JBATEA010000126.1 coordinate 1,166, forward strand.
TGGTAGGCCTCCTGGAGCAGCTGGCGCAGTATCAACGTGCCGATGCCCCGGCCTCGCAGTCCGGCTTTTACCGCGATCCGGCCGATCTTACCGCCCGGATTAAGTCGCCCGGTGCCAACTGGTTCACGGTTCAGGGTGGCAAGAGCGTGAATGCTGATGGCATCGTCATCATCCCATTCGTCGGATTCGGCGAATTTCTGCTCGTCGATGAAGACCTCCCGCCGGATTTTCTGCAGCGTCGCGCGATCCGTGCTCCAGGTCGTCAGAACGCACTCGATCTTGTCGGCAGGCACGGCCGGCCGTCCTCAGACCGTCCTGGCGAGCGCTTCCGCAAATCCGGTGTAGGCCGCCGGCGTCAGTGATTCAAGCCGGTGCCGCGCGTCGTCCGGCAGTCCGAGGCTGGCGACAAATGAGCTCAGTTCCTGCGCCCCGACATCGCGCCCACGCGTGAACTCCTTGAGCTTTTCGTAGCCGCCGGAGATGCCATGGGCGCGCATGACCGTCTGGATCGCCTCGGCAAGCACTTCCCAATGCGCATCGAGATCCGCCGCCATGCGCGCACCGTCCGGCTCAATCCGGTCGAGGCCGCGCAGCGCCGAGCGCCAGGCGATAGCGCTGTGCCCGAATGCCACGCCGAGATTGCGCAGCACCGTCGAATCGCTGAGGTCGCGCTGCCAGCGCGACACGGGCAGCTTCTCCGCGAAGTGGCGCAGCATCGCATTCGCAAGGCCGGCATTGCCTTCGGCATTCTCGAAGTCGATCGGATTCACCTTGTGCGGCATCGTCGACGAACCGGTCTCGCCGGCGACCGGCCGCTGCCGGAAGTAGCCGAGTGATACATAACCCCAGAGATCGCGGCACAGGTCGATCAGGACCGTGTCGGCGCGTGCGAGCGCATCGCAGTACTCCGCGATGCAGTCATGCGGCTCTATCTGCGTCGTGTACTCGTTCGGTACGAGCCCGAGTCCCTGCACGAAGCGCCGGGACTCCGCGCGCCAGTCGACCTGCGGACCGGCGACCCGGTGCGCATTGAAATTGCCGACCGCCCCATTGAACTTCCCGAGCAGTTCCACGCCTGCCAAAGACGCAGCCGCGCGGCGCAGGCGCGCGACGAAATTCGCGGCTTCCTTTCCCAGCGTGGTCGGCGAAGCAGGCTGGCCGTGCGTACGCGACAGCATCGCAGTGGCGGCCTGCTCCTGGGCGAGCCCGGACAGGCGGTCGGCGACCTCGCCGATCAGCGGCAGCAGCACGTTGTCGCGCGCCTCGGAGAGCATCATCGCGTAGCAGAGGTTGTTGATGTCCTCCGACGTGCAGGCGAAATGCACGAATTCGAGCTGCGCCGGCCGGGCGCCGGATGCCGCAAGCTGCTCGCGGACGAAATACTCGACTGCCTTGACGTCGTGGTTCGTCTCGCGCTCGATCTCCTTGACGCGGCGGACCGCGGATTCATCCACCACCTGGGTGAGCGAGTGGAGCCGGGCCGCGAGTGGTGCGGGCAGGGAACCCAGTGCGGCAAAGTGACCCGATGACGCGAGCTGACGGAACCATGCGGCCTCGACGCGCACGCGATAGCCGACCAGCGCCGCTTCGCTGAAAAGGGCTGCAAGCTCGGCGCACTTGTCGGCATAGCGCCCGTCGAGCGGCGACAATGCGGTCAGGCGATGATCGGTCATGGGGCCAGGCCCAGATGATAGAATGTGCATGTTACCCGTGAGCGCCAACGACCGCATCGAAAAGGACAGCCTCGGCGAGGTCCGCGTGGCCGCGTCGGCGCTTTGGGGCGCCCAGACC
>JBATEA010000127.1:0-2869 GCA_049663745.1 Steroidobacteraceae bacterium
GTGCAGACCGGCGTGACCGATCTCGACCGCGTCGAGATCACGGGCGGCGTGGCCGAGGGCGAGCGCGTGCTGCTGTTGCCGAGCGCGAGCCTCGTCGAGACGCAGCAGCAGATCCAGAACTTCGCAACCCGCCGCGGCGGAATTCCCGGCATCACGCAACAGGGCGCCGGCACGCAGCCAGCCACAGGCACGCCGCCGCCGGCGCCGCCACAGAGCCGCTGACATGCCCCTCTGGGATACGCTGCGCGTCGCCCTCGACTCCATGCGCGGCAACCTGTTCCGGTCCGCGCTCACGATGCTGGGCGTCATCATCGGCGTGGCCGCGGTGATCGCGATGCTCGCGCTCGGGCGCGGCGCCCAGCGCGCGGTTGACGAGCAGCTTGCGGCGCTCGGCGCCGACGTGCTGACGGTCACGACTGGCATGCGCTGGATGCAGGGCGTCGCCCGCGACCAGCAGACACTGACGGTCAAGGATGCCGAAGCGCTCGCGCAGGCACGTCATGTCTCGGCTGTCGTGCCCGAGCAGAGTGGGCGCGAACAGGTCCGCTACGGGGCGCGCAACCTGAACGTCCAGGTCGTCGGCACGCGGCCGAACCACGCCGAGGTCAACGGCTTCCAGGTCGAGTACGGGCACATGTTCACGGCGGCCGACGACCAGGCGCGCCGGCGCGTCGCGGTGCTGGGTGGAGAAATACCGGAACTGCTGCAGGTGCCGCCCGCCGCGCTGGTCGGCGCAACCATCATCGTCAAGAACATCCCGTTCGAGGTCGTCGGGATCCATCGCCGCAAGGGGGCGATCGGATTCATGAACCCGGACAATGTCGTTTACATCCCGCTTGAAACCTCTGAATTCCGCGTCACGGGCGAGGACCGGATCCAGAACATCTCGGTGCAGGTCGCGCCCGGCAGCGAGCTGGTGCAGGCGATGGTCGAGATCGAGCGCGTGCTGCGCCGCGAGCACGGCCTGCTGCCGGGCCGCGACAATGATTTCGCGCTGCTGGACCGCCGGCAATTCCTTGCGACGCAGCAGCAGACCACCGAAATCCTGGGTTTCCTGCTGGCGGGCATTGCGAGTGTGAGCCTGTTGGTCGGGGGCATCGGCATCATGAACATCATGCTGGTGACGGTGACCGAGCGGACCCGCGAGATCGGGATCCGCAAGGCCCTGGGCGCCACGCGCGCGAACATCCTCAGGCAGTTCCTGGTCGAATCGGTGACGCTGTGCGTGCTGGGGGGGATCGTCGGTATGCTGCTCGGAATCGTCACGGCCGGCCTGCTCGCGCGGCTGGCGGGCTGGCAGACATTCGTGACCTGGGAGTCGCTCGTGCTCGCATTCGGCTTCAGCGCGGGTGTCGGGCTGCTGTTCGGCCTGTGGCCGGCGCGAAGCGCGGCTCGGCTCGATCCGATCGAGGCGCTGCGCCACGAGTAACGCTGCGCCTTCGTATACTCGCTGCCGATGAGCGGGGGGATCGACACGATCGTTGCGGCAGCCACGCCGCCTGGGCACGGCGGCATCGGCATCGTGCGCATTTCCGGGCCCGCGGTGCGCGCGATCGCGGAGGCGATGCTGGGTGGCGTGCCGCTGCCTCGATTCGCGCACCATGCCGCATTCGCCGATGCCGATGGCCGCGTGATCGACGCAGGCCTCGCGCTCTTCTTCCCGGCGCCGCGATCGTTTACCGGCGAAGATGTGCTGGAACTGCACGGCCATGGCGGGCCCGTCGTGATGGACTTGCTGATCCGCCGCGCCGTGGAGTTGGGCGCGAGGCCCGCGCGGCCGGGCGAATTCAGCGAACGCGCCTTCCACAACGGCAAGATCGACCTTGCGCAGGCCGAGGCCATCGCGGACCTGATCGGCGCCGGTTCCGAGCAGGCGGCGCGCGCCGCGATGACATCGCTTGCGGGAGAATTCTCGCGTGAAGTGGCGGCACTCGCTGCGCAGGTCATGGAATTGCGTGTCTTCGTCGAGGCGTCCATCGATTTTCCGGACGAGGACGCCGCATTCCTGGACAGCCCCGCGGTGCGCGGCAGGCTTTCAGACATCTTCGAGCGTTTTGAACGCATCGGCAGCGCGGCGAAGCAGGGCCGCGCGCTGTCGGAGGGGCTGTCCGTCGTCATCGCGGGGCGGCCGAACGCCGGCAAGTCGAGCCTGCTGAATGCGCTGGCCGGCCACGATGCGGCCATCGTGACCGGCATTCCAGGAACCACGCGCGATCTCCTGCGCGAGCGCATCGCGATCGATGGCCTGCCGATTCATGTCATCGACACCGCGGGCCTGCGCGACAGCCCGGATATCATCGAGGAGGAAGGGATCCGGCGCGCTCGCTCGGCCAGGGACCGCGCGGACCTCGTGCTCTATGTCGTCGACGCCAGCGTCGGCGCGCTGCGGGGTGAGTTAGAGGCGCTGCCGGAAGATCCACCAGTGCTCCCGGTCTGGAACAAGACGGACATTGCTGCGCCGCCAGCCGGGCACGATGGGCTCGCGATTTCGGCGCTGACGAGCGCCGGCCTTCCGGAATTGCGCGAGCGCCTGAAGGCCGCCGCGGGATACCGCGCGGCAGATGCCGGCATTTTCTCGGCCAGGCGGCGGCATCTCGAAGCGCTCGGCCGCGCGCAGGGACTCGTGAAATCCGCTGCCGCGCGATTGCAGGAACGCGCTGGATTCGAGCTGGTCGCCGAGGAACTGCGCCTGGCCCAGCAGGCGCTCGGCGAAATCACCGGGGAAGTCACGAATGAAGCGGTGCTGGGCGCGATTTTTGCGGGCTTCTGCATCGGCAAGTGATTGGCGCCGTTTCGTCACCGGCTGGGGCAGCTTAGACTGTCGCCGCAGCTGGCGGCGGGCGTGGATCAAGCCCACCTGGATCGACAC
>JBATEA010000128.1:0-2901 GCA_049663745.1 Steroidobacteraceae bacterium
GACGTCGTGGTCGCGCAGGTCGCGCAGACCCAGGTGTCGCCGATCGAGTTCCTGCAGGCCGTGCTCGTGCAGTTCGGATTCTCGCCATTCAAGATGCGCAAAGCCGAACTGATCGCGACACTCAACCAGTTCCTGGTCGAGCAGTACGCCGCCGGCCGCAAGGTCGTCCTGATCGTCGACGAGGCGCAGAACCTGTCGAATCGTGTGCTCGAGGAAATCCGGCTGTTGTCAGGCGTCGAGACCACCAAGGAAAAGGTCCTCCGGATCATCCTGGCCGGCCAGCCGGAGCTCAATGACAAGCTGGACTCCGCGGAGATGGTCCAGCTCGTCCAGCGCGTGCGCCTGCGTTTCCACCTGACGGCACTCACTCCCGAGGATACGCAGGCCTACGTCCTGCACCGGCTCGAGGTCGCGGGCTCGCATGGCCGGAAGATATTCGCCGATGAAACGTACCCGGTCATTTTCCGTTATACCGGCGGCGTACCGCGCCTGATCAACACGCTGTGCGATACGGCGATGATGGGTGCCTATGTGTTCGAGAAGACGCGGGTCGGCGTCAGCGAACTGAACGCGGCCATCGAGGAACTGCAGTGGGTGGAGTTCGCTGCGCGCACCAATCGCATGCGCGCCGGCAGCGGCGACGCACCAGCACAGCGGCCTGTCGGCCCGGACGAGGTTCTGGCGCGCGTCATCGTTGCGCACTCCGGTGAGCGTGTCGAAGAGCGGCCATTGCGCCTCGGGCGGCTGATCATCGGCCGCACGCCGGACAACGACCTGCAGGTGGATAGCAAATTCATCAGCCGCCACCACTGCCAGATCATCACGACCGCGGAAGGCAGCGTGCTGGAAGACCTCAACAGCACGAATGGCGTCTACGTAAAGTCAAAGCGGGTTCGCAAGCACAACCTGAATGATGGCGACGTCATCGTGCTCGGCAAGCACGAGATCATGTACCTCGACGAACGTTCGGCACGTACCCGCGCCCACCTGGAGTCGGACTCGACCGGCGATCACGCGGCCGTCGACGAAGAAGACCTGGCGGAGGAAGAACAGGACAAGGAGCAGGAGCAGGCCCCGGCCGCCGGGGCAAGTTGATCAGTCGTCCTCGTCGAATGCCGCGCCGTAGCGTCGTTTCTGGATCCGGTAGTCGCGGCGTCTCAGGACCAGCACCAGCCCCGCGACCAGGACAATCAAGCCAAGTCCAGCCACCAGGTCCGACCAGCTCTCGTTCCGCCACATGAAAGACGCCGCGAACGCGCAGATGCCGAGCAGCATGTAGAAGTACGGCATTGATTCGTAGACGGATCGTGACAGACGCATATCCGGGCCCTCAGGCGGTACCGCCGACGGTCAGCGCATCGATTCGAAGCGTCGGCTGGCCGACGCCGACCGGCACCGTCTGGCCATCCTTGCCGCAGCTGCCGATCCCGTCGTCGAGTGCCAGGTCGTTGCCGACCATGCTGACGCGGGTCAGCACGTCAGGACCGTTACCGATCAGCGTCGCGCCCTTGACCGGCGCGGTGATGCGGCCATCCTCGATCAGGTAGGCCTCGCTCGCCGAGAAAACGAACTTCCCCGAGGTGATGTCGACCTGGCCGCCGCCGAAGTTGACCGCATAGAGGCCCCGCTGAACCGAACGGATGATCTCCTGCGGATCATGCGGTCCCGGCAGCATGTAGGTATTGGTCATGCGCGGCAGCGTCGCATGCGCGAATGACTCGCGCCGCCCGTTGCCGGTCGGCTTCATGCCCATCAGCCGCGCATTGAGCTTGTCCTGCAGGTAGCCCTTCAGCACGCCGTTCTCGATCAGCGTCGTGCAGGCAGTCGGCGTCCCCTCATCGTCCACGTTCAGCGAGCCGCGCCGGCCCGGCAGCGTGCCATCGTCGACGACCGTGCACAGCGGCGAGGCCACCTGCTCGCCGATGCGCCCCGAGAATGCCGAGGTCCCGCGCCGGTTGAAATCGCCCTCCAGACCGTGCCCGATCGCCTCGTGCAGCAGCACGCCGGGCCAGCCCGGACCCAGTACGACGGTCATGGTGCCGGCGGGCGCCGGCACCGAGTCGAGATTGACGGTCGCCTGGCGCACGGCCTCGCGCGCGAGCCGCATCGGGCGATCGGCCGCGACGAACTCCTCCAGCGAATGACGCCCGCCGGTGCCCGCATAGCCCTGCTCGCGGCGCCCGTCCTGCTCGACAATGACCGAGACATTCATGCGCACCAGCGGCCGCACGTCGGCGGCCAGCGTCCCGTCGCTCGCGGCGACCAGCACCACCTCGTGCACGGCCGCGAGGCTCGCCACCACCTGTTTGACCCGGGGATCGAGCGCACGCGCGCTGCGATCGAGCTGCGTCAGCAGCGCGACCTTGTCGGCGTCCGCCAGCGAGGTGATCGGATCGTCCGGCAGGTACAGCCGGTGCGTCGCAGTGGACTTCCAGGCCTGCACCTGGCCGCCGCCGCCCTCGCGTGCAATGGCGCGGGCCGCACGCGCCGCTTCCAGCAGCGCTGCCGGCACGACTTCATCGGAATATGCGAAACCCGTGCGCTCGCCCGCCATCGCGCGCACGCCGACGCCCTGCTCGATGCCGTAGCTGCCTTCCTTGACGATGCCGTCCTCGAGCGCCCAGTGTTCCTCGCGCGCCAGCTGGAAGTAGAGATCGCCGGAATCGACCGCGGCGCCGAGCAGCGAGCCGAGCGCCTGCTCCAGGCGCCCCTCATCGAGACCCGAAGGCGCAAGGATCAGCTCGCGCGCACGCTGCAGTGCGTCCGTGCTCAACCGACCACCCGATGTTTCAGCGCCGGAAAATTCGCGCGCGCCGCCGCCTGCCGCTCGCGGTCGAGCGCGGCCAGCACGACGCCGCTGCCGCGCGGCAGGCGCGCGAGAACGCGGCCCCAATAGTTGAC
>JBATEA010000129.1:0-2266 GCA_049663745.1 Steroidobacteraceae bacterium
GCGCGAAGCTCGTGCCTCCCAGGACCATGAAAACAGTAGCGACCCCATCAATTGCCGGGTTGTCGAAATACGCGAAGCTCGCGTCGTGCGGCGAAAAACCGCCGGTTGCGAGCGTGCTGAATGCGTGGCCGACGGCGTCGAAGGCATCCATGCCCGCGATGTAATAGCTGATTGCGCAGGCCGCGGTCAGCAGCGCATAAACGAACCACAGGGCCTTCGCCGTGTGCGTGATTCGCGGCGTCAGTTTCTGGTCCTTGACCGGCCCCGGCGTTTCGGCCTTGTACAGCGACATGCCACCGATGCCGAGCACGGGCAGCAGTGCCACCGCCAGCACGATGATGCCCATGCCGCCCAGCCACTGGATCTGTTGGCGGTAATAGAGAATGGACTTCGGCAGTTCGTCCAGGCCAACAATGACCGTCGAGCCCGTAGTCGTGAATCCGGACAAGGCCTCGAATACGGCGTCGGTGAAACTGAGATCCGGCGCGTCGCTCAGCAGGAACGGCGTCGCGCCGGCAAGCCCGAGGCAAATCCAGAACACGGCGACGACCAGGAAGCCGTCGCGCAGCCGCAGGTCGCGGCGCACGCGGTGGACCGGCAGCCACAGCAGCGCACCAGCTGCTGCGACAATCACGAACGAAGTCAGGAATGGCTGCCAATGGCCATCGCCGTAGGCAAGCGAAACACAGACCGGCGGCAGCATGGTCAGACTGAACATCAGGAGCATGAGCCCCAGGATGCGCTGCACCATCAGGAGATTCATGCGCGCGTGCCGGCCTGGAACAGCCGGCCGACATCCTCCACGTGACGGCGGTCGGTCAGGAACAGGATCACGTGATCGTCCGCCTCGATGACCGTGTCGTGGTGCGCCATGACGACCTGTTCGCCGCGCACCACCGCACCGATGGTCGTGCCTTCCGGCAGGTCGATCTGGTCGATGCGCCTGCCGGCCACCGGCGAGTTGCGGCTGTCGGCGTGCACGATCGCCTCCATCGCCTCGGCCGCGCCACGGCGCAGTGAATGCACCCGCACGACGTCGCCGCGGCGCACATGGGACAGGAGCGCGCCGATCGTGATGGTCTGCGGCGAGATCGCGATGTCGATCTTTCCGCCCTCCATCAGCTCGGAATAGGAAGGCTTGTTGATCAGCGCCATCACGCGCCGCGCGCCGAGCCGCTTCGCGAGCATCGCGGAGAGGATGTTGGCCTCCTCGGCATTTGTCAGCGCGACGAACACGTCCGTGTCGTCGATGTTCTCCTCGAGCAGCAGTTCCTCGTCGGCGGCGTCGCCGGTCAGCACCAGCGTATTGCGCAGAATTTCGGCGGCGCGGCGCGAGCGCTCCGGATTACGCTCGATCAGCTTGACCTGGGCGCGGTCCTCGAGGGCGCTTGCAAGCCGGAAGCCGATGTTGCCGGCGCCCGCGATGACGACGCGACGCACCGGGGCCTCCTCGGTGATCAGCTCCTTCATCATCGTGCGCATGTCGTCGCGTGCGGCGATGAAAAAGACCTCGTCGTGTTCGGCGATGATCGTATCGCCTTCGGGCTTCACGTTTTGCCCGTCGCGGTAGATCGCGGCGACCCGCACTTCGCGGTTTGGAATGTGGGCGCGCAGTTCCTTGAGCTGATGGCCGACCAGCTTGCCGCCCTTCAGGGCACGCATGCCGACGAGCCGCACGCGGCCGTCGGCGAAATCGAGCACCTGCAACGCGCCCGGGTAGCGGATCAGCCGCTCGACATAGTCGGTGACCAGCTGCTCGGGGCTGATGGCGAGGTCCACGGGGATCGCGGCGTCGCCGAAGAGCTCCGGCCGCTGGTGATAGTCGCTCGAGCGGATGCGCGCAATCTTGGTCGGCGTGCGGAACAGCGTCCACGCGATCTGGCAGGCGATCATGTTCACTTCGTCGCTGCTGGTCAGCGCGACGATCATGTCGGCGCCGGCGCCGCCCGCGGCCTCGAGCACGGCCGGGTGCGCGGCGTTGCCGGAGACGGTGCGGATGTCGAGGCGGTCCTGCAGGTCGCGCAGGATCTCGTCGCGCATGTCCACGACGGTGACGTCGTTGGCCTGTTCGCGGGACAGCTGCTGCGCGGCGGTGCTGCCGACCTGGCCGGCGCCCAGGATGACTATTTTCATGGCGGCAGATTCTAGCGCAGCCCCGCGCACCCGGCCGATCGAACGAAGGGACGATTTCCGGTGCCCGCGGGATCCGGCGGGGTTTCTCGCTCGCAAACTCCGCCGGAACTTACGAGTTTGCTCGCGAGAACCC
>JBATEA010000130.1:0-4387 GCA_049663745.1 Steroidobacteraceae bacterium
GCTCGACCGTCGTAAAGGGTTGGGCGTCGAGCATGCCGCGAAAACGCTCGATCGCGTCGCGGACCGGCTTCGGATGCGAGACGATGTAGAACTGCGAGAAGTGCATCCAGCCGGGCGCGAGATCGAACTGGGCACGCACAGCGGCCCAGTCTGAGTTGCTGTCGATGGTGGGGACTGCGGCAGGCTCGTTCGCCGCGGCAGCGCGCGAGGACGCTCCGGCGACGAGCGACAGGCCGACGGTTGCGACGAAATCCCGGCGGTTCAGGTTCATGGCATGCTCTCCGCGTGTTCAACGACCTGCCGAAGATACAGGAGCTCAAGCGTCCCTATCCAGAGTACTACCGCGAGCCTTGACCTTCGTGCGCGTACAACCGGCGTCTCTTGTTGCGCCGATGGAACGCCGCACAGACCCAGGCACCGGCGAAACCACAGATGGCGATACTCGAAAAGTAGATCTGGAAGGCCTGCGCGCGCGGTACCGGGCAATGGTCGAGCAGCGCCCAGTACAGGCCCTTGATCGCATACGTCAGGTAGCCGATCACGAGCACGGTGGCGACGATGGCGCTCGCGCGCACGCTTTGGTGCGATAATTTGGCCATCAGGTCCGGCCCAGGCAGATAGTCTGGCCGCCGGCGTTTCCATCACATTTGCGAGAATCCCCCAATGATCCGACCGACCCTGATCTGCGCCCTGCTGGCGTGTTCCATCAGCCCGGCCATCGCCGGAAGCTTCGCCGCCACCTCGGCTGGCGCCTCCTCCGAAAGTTCGTCGGCCTCGTCCGGCAGCACGTCCAAGGACGACGACAAAGTGGTGCTGCAGGCCCGCGATGACGCCGCCAGCTTCGTCGCCAGCGACGGGCGTATTCGCGGCGCCCAACTGGAAGCGGCACTGCGGTATCTGCGCGAGGGCAATGCGGACGCACAGCGTGCCAGCGACATGCAGCTGGCGCAGGCTATTCTGGCGTTGTGAGCCAGAGGCGCCGGCTGCCAACAGCGTGGCCGTGGCCGGCGCTGTGCCTGCTGGCCTGCACCGGATCGGCGCAGGCACTGCAACTGCAGTCGATCGACCGTTCACTGACACCGGCCCAGGCTGCGGCCACGCAGCAACTCCTGGCTGACGCCGTCGAGCGGCTGCCCGCCGTCTGGGCGGACGCGCTGAAGCAGCGCATTGAAGTGGAGTGGCGGGACGACCTCCCCGTACAGGTCCACGGCCGTGCACAGGCAAGGCGGCTGCTGCTTGACCGTGCGCTGCTCGAGGGCTGGATGGAACGGCCGAGGGGTGCCGGCATCGAGGATCCGGCCACGCGCGCGGCGCTCGCCGCCGTCATCCACGAACTGGCGCACTTCTACGACCGCACGCCGCAAGGCCGGCTGTCACGCGATCCGCGCCTGCTCGACCTTGCCGGCTGGCAGATCAGCCCGATGCGACTCGGCCTGCGCACCCGGCACAACGCCTTCCGCGACCGCAGCCCGGATCGCTACGAGCTGGAAAGCCCGGTCGAGTTCGTCGCAGTGAATCTCGAATATTTCCTGCTGGATCCGGCCTACGCCTGCCGCCGGCCGGCCCTGTACCACTATTTCTCCGCGCATTTCGGCAGCGTGCCGCCGCAGGCCGAATGTGCGCCCGATTTCGTGTACCTGCAGGTCGGCGCCGATGCAAACCTGTCGCCGCTGCTGCAGCTCGACCCTGACCGCGTCTACGCGGTCGAATTCCTGCTGGCCGAAGGCAACGAGCGGGCGATGAGCCACTGGGGCCACAGCATGCTGCGGCTGGTGATCTGCGCGCCGGGCCGCGCGCGCGGGCCCGATTGCCGGTTCGACCTGCAGTACCACCAGGTGCTGTCGTTTCGCGCGTTCGTTGATGACGTGCAGGTCTCCAGTTGGCGCGGGCTGACGGGCTCCTACCCCTCGCGCCTGTACGTGCTGCCGCTGGAGCAGGTGATCGAGGAGTACACCAAGGTCGAGCTGCGCGGCCTGCGGTCGATCCCGTTGCAGTTGGACCCGGCCGAGATCGCTGCCCTGCTCGAACGCACTGCGCGGCTGCACTGGAGCTACGACGGCCGCTACTACTTCCTCAGCAACAACTGCGCCGTGGAGACTTTTAAGCTGCTGCACGACGGCGTGCCGCGCCTCGCCGGCGAGCATCTGGCCAGCATCACGCCCACCGGCCTGCTGCATCGGCTGCAGCGCGCCGGCATCGCCGATGCCACGGTGCTGGAAAATCGCGACGAAGCCCTGCGCCAGGGCTATCGCTTCGAAGCGATGAGCGAACGCTACCAGGCGATGTTCGAAGTGGCCCGGCAGGCGTTGCAGCTGCCGCAAGCGCAGGTGCAGGACTGGCTGGACCTGCCCGCGGGCGAACGCGTGCCCTGGCTGGAGCGCGCCGACCTGCGCGCGAGCGCGGCGCTATTGCTGCTCGAACAGGCCGCACTGCACCGCCAGGAACTGCTGGCGCGCGATGAGCTCAAGCGCCGCTTTCTTGGCCGCCATGCGGACCGGCGCGCGGACGGCGCGGATACGCTCACCGCCCTGCAAGACGTCCTGCGCCTGGAGGGCTTCCTCAGCCGCCCGGCAACGCTGTTGCCGGACAGCGGCTACGGCCTGCCGCAATCCGAAGAACGCGCGGCACTGACACAGGAAAGCAGTCGGTATGCAGCGCAGTGGCGACAACGGAGTGGCCGTCTGCACGATGAGGCTCGCCGATGGCTGCCGCCAGAACGGCAAGTCGCGCTGAATGCGACCGAGGCCAATGTCGATGCGCTGGGCCGGCAGCTGCGTCGCCTGCATCTGGAACAAGGTGGTTTGCAGCTGCAATTGTAAGAGCTGATGCCAACCATCCATTCTTGCGAATTGCCGAACAAAGTTGTCGGGCGGCGCATTCAAGCGGCTCAAACGACCTGCTCGCCGCGCGATGGTGCCCGGGCAAGCGTAGACTGCCTCTCGCATCTCGGTACCTCTCACCGATGGAGGACCACAGAATGAATCGCACTTCCCCGGTACTCGTCGCGCTGCTGCTCGCAACCTCAGCGCAGGCAGAGGATATTTCCTCCCAATTCGATTGCATCGAGCTCGAATTGTTTGCGGCGCCAAAAGAAGACATTGCGGACCGCGGCGACGCACGCGCCGCGCTGATTCCGCCGGAAATGCTGACGCAATTGCGCGACCAGATTGCAGTCAAAGTTCCGCTTGAAATAACCGGCATGAAGACGCGTCTTGCGCCCGAGCAACAGTGTGAGAGCGAGGATCGCGCGCTGGTATTCGGCGGCCAGGTCACCGACTACAAGAAGGGGAACCAGGCGGCGCGATATCTTGTCGGCTTCGGCGCGGGCAAGCAGAAATTCGAGGTCGACGCGGTACTCAAGCGCAAGAGCGACGGCAGCGTCATCGCCCAGGACACGGTGGTAGACCGCAAGATCGGCGGATTGATGGGCGGTTCCAAGGACAAGGGCAAGGAGGATTTCGCGGAAAAAGTCGCCGATTTCATCCACGGCGGCCTGACGGGTCGCAAGGAAGACTGAGCGTCAGCTCAAGCCCTGGCCCGACAGTCGCGGCCTGCGTCTGCTCCCCTGAAGCCTGCGCCGCGGGCGGCATCTCACTTCGCGGCTGCGCTGACCTTGCGCCTCGGCAGTTTCCAGTCGGGCCGCACGAAATGGCAGGTGTAGCCGAAGGGATTCCGCTGCAGGTAATCCTGATGCTCCGGCTCGGCTTCCCAGAAGTCCCCGGCCGGCGCGACTTCGGTCGCGGCCTTGCCTGGCCATAGCCCCGATGCATCGACGTCCGCGATCGTGTCCTCGGCGATGCGGCGCTGTTCGTCGCTCGTGTAGAAGATGGCCGACCGGTAGCTCGCGCCGACATCATTGCCCTGGCGATTGCGGGTCGTGGGATCGTGAATCTGGAAGAAGAACTCGAGGATCTGCCGAAAGCCGATCTTCGCGGGATCGAACAGGATCTCGACCGCCTCGGCGTGGGCCCCGTGATTCCGGTACGTCGCATTCGGCGTCGTGCCGCCCGAGTAACCGACCCGGGTCGAAATCACGCCGGGATACTTCCGGAAGAGATCCTGCACGCCCCAGAAGCATCCGCCGGCCAGTATTGCGTGTTCCTTGGTCATGGCTTGCCTCCCACCTGGTTCAAGTATGCCCCGTAGCCCTCTTTCTCCATGTCGTCCCGATGAATGAATCGGAGCGACGCCGAGTTGATGCAATAGCGCAGCCCGCCGCGGTCGCGGGGCCCGTCGGTGAAGACGTGGCCGAGATGGCTGTCGCCGTGCGCCGAGCGCACTTCCGTCCGGGCCATGCCGTGACTCTCGTCCGACAGTTCCTTGACGTTGGCGGGTTCGATGGGCTTGGTAAAGCTCGGCCAGCCGCACCCGGACTCGTATTTGTCGG
>JBATEA010000131.1:0-2443 GCA_049663745.1 Steroidobacteraceae bacterium
CGCGGCGGTCGACCGACAGCAGTTCCTCCTTTTCGAAACGGGAGAACACACGGCTGACGGTTTCGGTGGCCAACCGCAGGTAATTCGCGAGATCGCGACGCGACATCGCGAGCGTCAAGTGCGTTTCTGAATAGCCACGCATCTTCATGCGTGACGACAGCGATACCAGGAAACCGGCGATGCGCTCCTCGGCGGTGAATTCGGCGGCAAGCGCGTGGCTCAGTGCAAGCTCCTTTGAAAGAAGGCGCAGCATCGTGTGCTGCAGCCCGGGCAACTGACGGCTGAGTTCAGTGATCTGGGCAAACGGCAATTCGCATACCGACGCGGTGTTGAGTGCGACGGCATTGCACTGGTGCTTCTGGGGCCAGATGGCGTCGAGCCCGATTAATTCGCCCGGCAGGTGAAAACCCAGTACCTGCTCGCGTCCGTTTTGCTCGACAACGTAAGTCTTGAAGAATCCGCCGCGCACCGCGTAGAGGACCCGCAGCGGATCGCCGATCCGAAACAGATGTTCGCCCTCCCCCACCGGACCGCGGGACTTGATGAGCTGCTCGAGGCGTTCCATGTCGTCGCGTGGCAGGCCCATCGGAAGGCACAATTCCGACAGGGAACAGGTGCCGCAGGTGCGGCGCAGTTCGTACAGATTGAGTTGGGGTTGTGTGGCGGCGCCGCTCAATCTGAGGCCTCTTGCGCGCAGGGCCAGCATTGTACCGCGCGGGCTGGCCTGGAGCCGGCTTTATCAGATTATTCGGGAGAAACGGCCTGGATTGCCGACGGACTGACCGCCTGGATATGCATCGAATTGCATCGCTATTGCGCGCACGAGCAGGCGGCCGAGCGGCGTGACGTGCAGCCGCGATGGCCCGATCTCGATCAGGCCGTCCTTGGCAAGCGGAGCCAGACTGCGAATTTCGGCATCGAAATGTGACTTGAAGTCGAGTCCGAACTGGTGGCCGAACTCGAGCATGTCCAGTTCGCCGCGGCACATGAGCGCGCGAATGACATTGCCGCGGATCTGGTCCTCGCGAGTCAGCAGATGGCCACGCCAGAGTGGCAGGCGGCCTGCATCGAGCGCTGCGCACCAGTCTTCCAGCAGCCGGTGGTTCTGATAATACAGGTCGCCCACCTGGCCGATGGCGCTCATGCCAAGGCCCACGAGATCCAGCCCGGCGCGGGTCGAGTAGCCCTGGAAATTGCGCTGCAGGCTTCCGTCCACGAGCGCCCGCGCGAGTTCGTCGTCGGGCAGCGCGAAGTGATCCATTCCGATATACACGTACCCTGCGGTGGTCAGCTTGTCGATTGTGATTCCGAGCAGTGCAAGCTTGACTTCCGGCGGGCACAGACTTTCCGTCTTGATCTGTTTCTGCGCCTTGAACGCATGCGGTAGATGCGCGTAGCTGTAGGCAGCCACGCGATCCGGCCGGGCCGCGATCACCTCATCCAGCGTGCGCGTGAAGCCTGCTTCCGTCTGCCCGGGAAGGCCGTAGATGAGGTCGATAGACACCGACCCGAAGCCCTGGCGCCGTGCAGCGGCGATCACCGCGAGGACGTCTTCGCGGGGCTGGATGCGATTGACGGCCTTCTGAACGACCGGGTCGAAGTCCTGGACTCCCAGGCTGATGCGGTTGAAGCCCTGGCTGGCGATTGCGGCCAGTCTCGATTCATTCACGGTCCGCGGATCGACTTCGATCGAGTATTCACGCTGTGCGTCGTCGCGAAGCGTGAAACCATGGCGAAGGGAGCTGATCAGCTCCGCGAGTTCGGCATCGGTCAGGAAAGTCGGGGTGCCGCCGCCGAGGTGCAGCTGGTCAACGATCCGGTCCCGGTCGAACAGGCGCGCCTGCAACTCGATTTCGCGTTGCAGGCGAATCAGGTAGCGCGCACCGGCTGTCCGGTCACGGGTGATGACCCTGGTGCAGCCGCAATAGAAGCAAGGATTTTCACAGAACGGCACGTGCACGTAGATGGACAGCTGCCGTGGTATGGGGTCTCCGTTGGATCCCTGCGCGGCGCGGAGGTAATCGGATTCGGTCAGCGATTCGCTGAATTGAAGTGCCGTCGGATAGGAGGTGTAGCGCGGCCCCGGGACATCGTAGTGGCGCACGACCGCGGCATCGAAGCGGACTCCGGCTTCCATAGGAGCGTACTTATCGGCGTGCCGGGCGGGAGCCGCAATGACCTGAGTCAAGAGGACGGCTGGCTTCACGTCTCTGGCGCCTCCTCTTCTAGCCGACGCCAGGCCTGCCGCCGCCCTCCCTGTGGGCCACTTTGATGGGGGTCGGGGATATCCACATCTGATACATCGACATGACCCACATGAATGCGAAACACAGGCCCATGAGGGCGCCGCCGAGCATCACGACCCAGGCGAACGGGTGGTACAACTTGGTGAAATACCAGGAACTGACGTCGAGGGCGACGGCGAAAAATGGCAGCGAAATCA
>JBATEA010000132.1:0-6424 GCA_049663745.1 Steroidobacteraceae bacterium
GATCGCGGACTCGACGGTGTCCGCGATGGCGTCAGTTTCGGGCGCGGTTCTCGCCCGCCACAACAGCCAGGTCTGGTACTGACGCTCGTCCCGCACGGCCGTCAGGATGTCGTGCATGCCGATGCTGTCGAGGTCGCGTGCCGGCAGCACTTCCTCCTCATCGGTCGTCGTCACGAGACCTGCGTGCTCCAGCGCGTCAATCACGGTCTCCAGCGCGGAACCCGGCACCTCGAGCTGTTCCGCGAGCCCGCGCAATCGCCAGGGCCTGGCCCCCGACACGAAGTTCCTCGCAATCAGCAGCATGACGGTGAGCGCGATGCGCTCGCGCAGCCGGCTGGTCAGCCGCACCGGTGCCTGCCCGGCGCGCAGGTAGCGCGGATTCTGCACGTAGAACGAAAGCTGCGCGCCGATCAGCAGGATCAGCCAGCTCAGGTAGATCCAGATCAGCGCGGCGAGGAAGATCGCGAAACCCGCGTAGATCGCGACCATGTTGGTCGAGGCCGCAACGATCTGCGTGAACATTGCGCCGCTCATCGCCCACAGCACGCCTGCGGTCAGGCCGCCGGCAAGCGCCGGCAAGAGCCGCACGCGCGTGTTCGGTATAAAGGCGTACAGGAACGTGAACACGCCGGTCACGAACAGGTAGGGCCCCGCATAGCCCATCCCGCGGATGATCGATCCGATCGGTTCGTGGCTCGTCAGCCAGACCATGGTCTCGTGATGGGCGAATGCGCCGAACAGGCCGAATGTGACCACCAGGAATATCGGGCCGATGACCATCAGGCTCAGGTATTCGCTGATGCGGCGCATCACCGACCGCGGCCGCTCGACATGCCAGGCAAAATTGAAGGCGCTCTCGAGTTTCTGGACCGTGGTAACCACGGTGTAGAGCAGGAACGCCAGGCCAAGGGAGCCCAGCACCCCGCCGCCCAGCTTGTCGATGAAACCCATGATCTGGGCCGTCAGTTCGGCCGCCTGGTCGCCGATCGGCCGCAGGAACTCGAACAAGAGCGGCTCGAGGTCGCGGTGCACACCCAGACCCTTCAGCACCGCGAAGGCAAACGCGACCAGCGGCACGAGCGACAGCAGAGTCGTATAGACGAGGCCCATCGCGCGCAGGTTCAAGTCGCCGGTCAGCAGGTCGCGGATGATCGCGTAGGGATAGCGCAGGAATCCGAGCAGCCACTCCGCCTGCTTCAGGGGCATCGGCGCATGACGATCGAACAGCAGCCGCTCAATGCGCCGGCGCGGTTCCAGTTCCACGCTCATCGCGGCAGCGTGGCACAGGCCGGTAGGTCCCGCAATCGGCCGCTTTGCTAGAGTGCCGCCATGCCTGGTGGATTTCCCGAACGGATCGTCTGCCTGACCGAAGAGACGACCGAGACACTGTACCTGCTCGGCGAGGATGCGCGCATCGTCGGCATTTCGGGATTCACCGTGCGACCGCCGCAGGCGCGGCGCGAGAAGCCGCGGGTCTGTGCATTCACGAGCGCGAAGATCGATCGCATCGTCGCGCTCGCGCCGGATCTCGTGCTCGGCTTTTCGGATCTCCAGGCGGACATCGCCGCGCAACTGGCGCGCACCGGCATCGAAGTGCACCTGTTCAATCACCGGAGCGTCGCCGGCATCCTCGGGATGATCCGCATGCTGGGCGGCATGATCGGTTGCGAATCGAAGGCGGCGGCGCTCGCGACCAGGCTGGCCGAAGGCCTCGAGCGCGTGCGCACGACTGCTGCCAGCCTGCCGCACCGGCCGCGCGTCTATTTCGAGGAATGGGACGAGCCTCCGATCTCGGCGATCCGCTGGGTCGGCGAGCTGATCGGGATCGCCGGCGGCGACAACTGCTTTCCGGAACTTGCGGCGATGCCGCTCGGTCGCGACCGCATCGTCGCAGACCCGATGGAAATCGTGCGCCGGGCTCCGGACCTGATTTTCGGTTCCTGGTGCGGGAAGAAATTCCGGCCCGAGCGCGTCGCTGCGCGTCCCGGCTGGTCGCAGGTGCCGGCCGTGCGCGATGGCGAGATTCACGAAATCAAGTCCGCAGTGATCCTGCAGCCGGGGCCGGCGGCCCTGACCGACGGGCTCGCCGACATGCATGCGCTGATCCGGCGCTGGGCACAACGCCGGCGCTGAAATCAGGCCATCAGGCGATGCTGTGCCTCGCGGTACTTGAGCGCAGTGAGGCGGATGACATCGGGCGGCAGTTTCGGGGCGGGCGGTCGCTTGTCCCAGCCCAGGGACTCCAGGTAATCGCGCACGTATTGCTTGTCGAACGAGGGCGGGCTCGATCCCTCCGCGTAGCTGTCCACGGGCCAGAATCGCGATGAATCCGGCGTCAGGACTTCGTCCATCAGTACGACGCGGCTCTTGCTGTCGAGGCCGAACTCGAACTTCGTGTCGGCGATGATGATGCCGTGGGCCAGTGCGTGCTCGACCGCGTGCGCGTAGAGCTTGAGGGAGATCTCGCGGATCCTGGCGGCTGCCGAGGCGCCAACGATCGCGACCATCTGGTCATAACCGATGTTGGCGTCGTGCGCACCGGCTGGCGCTTTGGTCGCCGGCGTGAATATCGGCTCCGGCAGCCGCGCAGCCAGCGCGAGGCCCTCCGGCAGCTCGATGTCGCAGATCATCCCGTTCTGCTGGTAGTCCTTCCAGCCGGAACCAGCCATGTAGCCGCGCACGACGGCCTCGACCGGCAGCGGCGTCAGGCGCTCGACGACGACCGCACGGCCCTCGAGCATCGCGAGCTCCCCCGGATTGCCGACATAACGCGACAGCGGCTCGCCGGTCAGGTGATTGGACACGATGCGCTGCGTGCGCCCGAACCAGAAATTGGAGATTGCCGTGAGCACACGGCCCTTGCCGGGAATCGGATCCGGCATGACGACGTCGAATGCGGAGAGCCGATCGGTCGCGACGATCAGCAGGCGGCCGTCGTCGATTGCGTAGTTGTCGCGCACCTTGCCGCGATGCACCAGCGTCAGTCCGCTGAGGTTCGATTCGTAAAGGGGGCTTACGTCCATGCTCGACGGGCTCTTGATACCATGGCGCTCGCGCGCGCCGGGCTGGGGAGCGCGGAATCTTGCAGCCCGGCGATGAAGCGGTCAAGGAAAGCAGCATGAACTGGATCGGCAAGCTGGTCGGCGCATTGCTCGGCCTCCTCCTTAGCCGGCGGCCCTGGGGCGTGCTGATCGGACTGATATTCGGCCACCTCTACGACCTCCGGGCGACGGCCGGCCATGCCGGCCCGCGCGTGGATCCGGCCATCGTGCGGACCACGTTCTTCCGCACGGCCTTCAGCGTGATGGGCCACGTCGCCAAGTCCGACGGCCGCGTATCGGAGCAGGAAATCGCGGCGGCACGCAGGATCTTCCGGCAGTTCAACCTGGGCGATGCCGACACCCGCGCGGCGATGGATTGCTTCACGCAGGGCAAGGACAGCGGATTTGACGCCGGGGCGGCGCTCGCAGAACTGCTTCGCGTCTGTCGCGGGCGCGACGACCTGCTGCGTATGTTCCTCGAGATCCAGATGCGCGCGGCACTGATGGGCGACGGGATGCAGGGCGCGGTGCGTGCCACGCTCGTGCGCGTCGCCCAGGCGATCGAGATCGGCGCCATCGAATTCGCGCACATGGAAACGGTGTTGCGGCTCCAGGGCTACGGCACGGCCGGCGGATACGAGCGTGCCGGCCGCGGGCCACCGCCTGGCGTTTCGACCGGGCGCGATGCGCTCGCCGAGGCCTACGAAGTCCTCGACGTGCCGCGGACGGCGAACGATGCCGAGGTCAAGCGCGCCTATCGCCGATTGATGAGCCAGAACCATCCGGACAAGCTGGTGGCCCGCGGCCTGCCCGAGTCCATGCTCGAAGTCGCGAAGCAGAAGACCCAGGCGATCCAGGCTGCCTACGAACGCGTCCGCGATTCGCGCGGCATGCGATAGAGTACGCGGGTGCCAGCGTCAGTCATCGCAGCCTCGATCCTGTCCGCGGATTTTGCGCGCCTCGGCGCCGAGGTGGACGCCGTGCTCGCGGCGGGTGCCGACTGGATCCATTTCGACGTGATGGACAACCATTACGTGCCGAACCTGACGATCGGCCCGCTGATCTGCAAGGCGCTGCGCAAGCACGGCGTGACGGCGCCGATCGACGTGCACCTGATGGTGGACCCCGTGGATCGGCTGGTGCCGGAATTCGCGGAAGCCGGCGCGACCTGGATCAGTTTCCATCCCGAGGCGAGTCGACACGTCGATCGCACGATCCGTCTGATCCGCGAGTCGGGTTGCCGGCCGGGGCTCGCGCTGAACCCCGCCACGCCGCTTTCCTGGCTCGATCACACGCTGGAACATATCGACCTGTTGCTGCTGATGTCGGTCAACCCGGGATTCGCGGGGCAGCAGTTCATCACGCCAGTGCTCGGCAAGCTGCGCGAGGCAAGGCAACGGATTGAAGCCGGCGGCCGCGAACTGCGGCTCGAAATCGATGGTGGGGTAAAGCTCGACAACATCGGCGCTATCGCGGCGGCGGGGGCCGACGCATTCGTGGCCGGCAGCGCGATCTTCGGCGCGACGGATTACGCAGCCACGATCCGCGCGATGCGCGCGGCTATAAATAAAGGGAAAAAATAAAGGGAAAAAATAAAGGGGACGCACCCCTTTAACTGATCGGGGATCGCGTCGAGCACGCTCTCGGCATTTAAAGGGGTGCGTCCCCTTTATTTCCCCCTTTATTTATTTGGCGGCCGCGGCGCCGGCCTTGGCGAATTCCGGCGCCGGCCGCGCCTTCACTTTGGGCCGTGCGCCGAATACCACGATCGTCTTGCCGCGCGCGGTCAGAATACCCTGTTCCTCGAGCACCTTGAGAACCCGGCCCGCCATTTCGCGCGAGCATCCGACGAGGCGCGACAGCTCCTGGCGGCTGACCTTGATCTGCATGCCCTGTGGATGCGTCATCGCATCCGGCTCGCCGCAAAGATCCATGATCGCGTGCGCGATGCGCCCGGTGACGTCCACGAAGGCGAGGTCGCCGAGTTTGCGATTGGTGCGGTCAAGCCGCGTTGCGAGCTGGGTCGAAAGCTCGAATACCAGACTGGGGCTCTCCGAGGCGACCTGGCGGAAACGCGGGTAGGTCATCTCGGCGAGCTCGCACTGCGTGCGCGTGCGCACCCAGGCGCTGCGCTGCTGGCTGTCGGAGAACAGGCCCATCTCGCCGAAGAACTGGCCCTTGTTGAGGTAGGCGAGGACCATCTCGTTGCCGTCCTCGTCCTCGATCATCACCTCGACCGATCCGCGGATGATGTAGTAGAGGACGTCCGGCAGATCGCCGGCATGAATCAGCACGGTCTTGGACGGCACCGTGCGGACCCGGCAATAGCTCAGGAAACGATTGATCGCCGGAATATCAGTCAGCTGCTTGACGCCGTCTTCCATGATGCTCCCCTGGGGCGGTTGCCGCGCAGCTTGGTTGCTGTCGCAGGCTTGGCCGCCGTTGTATTACAGGCCCGCTCGCGCCGCAAGACATAATCGGTGCCTCACTCAGATCCAGTATGACGCGCCGGTCATAATCCGGGCGGTCAAGCGCATCAGCTGCGGCACCGGCGGCGGCAGGTCTTGACCACCGGCTTCGAAGGCGGAGCGGCCGTGCCCGATCTCGTCCGTCTTCATCTGCTCGACGATCGCGCGGCTGCGCTGGTCGTCCTCCGGGAGCCGCGCGAGATGTCCTTCCAGATGGCCCTCGACCTGCCTCTCGGTCTCGGCCATGAAGCCGAGACTGACGCGGTCTCCCAGCAGTCCCGCGATGGCGCCGAAAGCGACCGACCCTGCGTACCAGAGCGGATTCAGCAAGCTCGTGCGCGAACCCAGTTCATCGAGCCGGTCGCGGCACCAGGCCAGGTGATCACCTTCCTCGGCAGCCGCGCGGCGCAATGTGGCACGCACTTGCTCTGAGTGCGCCGTCAGCGCCTGGCCGTGGTAAAGCCCTTGCGCAGCGACTTCCCCGGCATGATTGACCCGCATCAAACCTGCGGCATGGCGCCGGCGACCCTCGTCCGCGGGCCTGTCGGCGGCAGGCGTACCCGGCGTCGGGCGGGTGGCAGAGGGGCGCCCGAAACTGGCTCGCAGTCCCAAATCGGCCAGTTCCAGCAGGCGGTCGAGCGGCGACAGGCGGGGGCCGGTCATGTCACGCATATTATATAGCCCTGCCGTGTTGACTTCCCTAATCGGGCCAAGGACTTGCGCCCAGGGGCTTGCGGCTTTGCAATGACCGGCCATCTGTGTAAACTTGCCGGCCTTTCTCGAACCAGACCCTTTCAGGGGCCCAAGATGAAGACGGTTTTTGCAAAGCCAGAGCGCGTCAGCCGCGACTGGTACCTGGTGGATGCGTCCGGAAAGACGCTCGGTCGCCTGGCGTCGGCGATCGCATTCCGGTTG
>JBATEA010000133.1:0-17863 GCA_049663745.1 Steroidobacteraceae bacterium
CAGCTCAGCATGTTGATGAAGCCCGGCGACACTGCGCGGCCGGCGGCGTCGATCTCCCGCGCGGCATCGCCCGGTGCATGTGGACCGACATAGGCGATGCGGTCCCCGCGTACCGCGACGTCGCCGACGTAACCCGGATGCCCCGACCCGTCGTAAATCGTGCCGCCGCGCACGATCAGGTCGTAGTCCGGCTCGCCCGAGCAGGACCATAGCAGTGGCAGGGCGACGACGAGCAGTTTCAGGTGGCGACGCATCGTCAGTCCTGGCGCACGGCGATCGTGACCGGCTCCGACACCACGGCCTCGGTCCGCCCCTCGCCGGAATGCAGGTGATGCTCATGCGCCGGCGGCAGGACCGCAAGGATCGTTTTCATCGCGACTGCTCCATGTCCAGCGCTGATTATGCCTTTCCGCGCAGGCTCGCGCCCTGAGCCACCCGCCCCTGCATGCTGTCCGCGCGGGTGCCAGTGCACCCCGGAGGCTGACATGCGATCTTCCCTTGCTACGCGGGTCTCGGGGTTGATGCAACAGTTGCTGAGGCAGTCCGGCTGGTTGCGATCGGAGCTGCGAAACCTGGAGCGCGCGGGCCACGGCCACCGGCGCATGCGCGAACTCTGCGACCAGCTGGATTCACTGGACTCGAGCATCGTCTGGGACCTGCGTGACGAACTGAAGGACCTGTCCAACCGCGCGACACCGCAGGCGGAGCGGATCGTCGATTGGCTGCGGGCGGACGTGGAACCGCTGGTGCACCTGGTCTGCCGACTCGACCGCGAGTGCCAGGATCACCCGCTGGTGAGCGCCGCAATGATCGCCTGTGGCGACATCGTCGGCGGATTCCTGGAAATCGAATGCGCGCTGAGGCCGACGGCGCGTGAGCCGCATGCGGGTCCCGCAACGGCTGGCCGTACCACGATCCTGGCTGCAGAACCGCCGCGTCTTTGCTAGGGTTCCCGGGTGGCCAACACCCGGATCGATACGACGGAGTTTTCCGGGCGCGTGCTGATGGTCGGCTGCGGCAGCATCGGCCAGACCGCGCTGCCCCTGCTGCGCCGCCACCTGGCGCTGCCCGAGGACGGCCTGACGGTGCTCGAAGCCGGCGAGCAGGGCCGCACACTGGCGGCCGCGAATCAGGCCCGATTCGTGCATTGCCACTTGAAGCCAGCCACTTATCAGCGCGAGCTGAAGCGCACGCTGCGTTCCGGCGACCTGCTGCTGAACCTGTCGGTGGACGTTTCGAGCGTCGACCTGGTCGCCTGGTGCGCCGATCACGGCGTGTTGTACGTGGACACGTCCATCGAGCCCTGGCCCGGCGTTTTCGACAACCCGATGCTGACGATGCGCGAGCGCACGAATTTCGTCACGCGCGAGGACATGCTGAAACTGCGCAGGCGCATCGGCGCCGGCATGCCGACCGCCGTGGTCGATCACGGCGCGAACCCGGGCCTGGTTTCCCACTTCGTCAAGCAGGCCCTGCTGGACCTCGCCACCGGGCTCAAGCGGACGCCAGTCGAGCCCGCGGACGCGACAGGCTGGGCTTCGCTCGCGCGCGACCTCGGCGTCACGCTGATCCAGATTTCCGAGCGCGACACGCAGGCCACCGACAGGCCGAAGCGCCCGAACGAATTCGTCAACACCTGGTCGATCGATGGTTTCATCGACGAACTGATGCAGCCGACCGAGCTGTCGCTCGGGACCGCGGAACCGGGAAAGCCGGCTGGCTCGCAGTGGCATCGCCGCAATTCCGGCTCCGTGTACCTTCATCGCCCGGGTGGCGCGACATTCGCGCGCAGCTGGCTGCCCTCGACCGGGGGATTCCAGGGATTGCTGATGACCCATGACGAGGTGTTCTCGATCGCCGACCACCTGTCGCTGCGGCAAGGGGCGCGGTTTGACTACCGGCCGACGGTGATGTTCGTTTACCACCCCTGCGACGATGCGATGCTGTCGGCGCTCGAGCTGGAAGGCCGCGGCTGGCAGCCGCAGCCGGCGCGACGGATCATCAGCTCGGAAATCGTGACCGGCATGGATGAGCTTGGTGTGTTGCTGGCCGGCCATACACGGAATGCGTACTGGTACGGCTCGCAGCTGTCGATCGCCGAGGCGCGGCGGCACGTGCCCTACTCCAATGCGACCTGCCTCCAGGTGGCGGCTGGCGCGCTGGCCGCGACGATCTGGGCGATCCGGCATCCGCGCGAAGGCCTGCGCGAGGCGGACGATCTCGATTTCCGCGAATGCCTGGATGTCGCACGACCCTATCTGGGGTCGCTGGTCGGCGCCTATACCGACTGGACGCCGCTGCAGGGCCGCGGCGAATTATTCAAGGAACAACTCGATTCAGACCAGCCATGGATGCTGCAGAGCGTGCGGGCGCGGCAATGGCCCGCGTGAGGCAAGCGATGAAAAACCGGTTAGCCCTGATGATCTTCCTGTTGACGGCCAGCACCATGGCCGGCGCCGCCGAACGCCACGCCATCACGCATGAGGACGTCTGGCTGATGAAGCGCGTCGGCGCGCCGGTCTTGAGTCCCGACGGACGCTGGGTCGTCGTGCCGGTCGCCGAACCGTCTTACATGGAGGACCAGAAATCGAGCGATCTCTGGCTCGTGCCGGCCGATGGCAGCGCGGCGCCGCGCCGGCTGACTTCAAGCAAGAGCGCCGAGTCCGGCACATCCTGGAGCCCGGACTCGAGTCGCATCGCCTTTGCAGCCAAGCGCGACGGCGACGAGGAAGCGCAGATCTACGTGCTCGACGTGGCCGGTGGCGGCGAAGCGCAGCGCATCACCAACATCTGCACCGGCGCAGCGAAGCCGCTTTGGCGCCCCGACGGGCACGCGCTGCTGTTCAACAGCATGATCTTCCCGGGCGCGATGACGGATGCCGACAATCGCGCGCGGCTCGACGAGCTCAAGTCACGCAAGTACAACGCGCGCGCCTATGACAGCTTCCCGATCCGCCATTGGGATCGCTGGCTCGATGAACGGCGCCCGACGCTGATGCTGCAGTCACTGGACCCCAATTCCGGACCCCGTGACCTGCTGGCAGGCTCTGAGCTGATGCGCAGCCGCGGCTTCGGTGGCGACCTCACTGACGACGGGGAATCGCTGGATGCCGCCTGGTCACCCGACAGCAGCGCCATCGTCTTTGCCGCGACGACGCTGCGCGACCAGGCCGCGCGCGCCGACGTCTACCAGGCGCTGTTCGTGTTGCCGGCGGGCGGCGGCGAGCCGCATCGCATGACTGCGGCCGAAGCGAGCTATTCGGATCCGCAGTTCGCCGCGGATGGGTCCGCCCTTTACGCCCTTGGCACACCCAACACGAAGTTCGTCTACAACGACGCGCGCCTCATGCGATTCGACTGGGGCGGCACGACGGCGCGGCCCGTGGCCCCGGGATTCGATCGTTCGGTCGACAACTACCGGGTTGCGCCCGGAGGCGAACGCATCTACCTGCTGGCGGAAGACGAGGGTCACGATCGCCTTTACACGGTGCCGGCGAGCGGCGGCCAAGTCCGTGAACTGGGCCGCCTCGAGACCGGGGTCATCACCGGCTTGCAGGTCGGCGGCGACGAGGCGGATCCCGTCGTCGTCGCAAACTGGGAGACCGCCATCAACCCGCCGGAAACCGCGCGCATCGATGCGGCGAGCGGCGTGCGCCACCCGCTGACCTCGTTCAATGTCGAGCGGGCGGCGGCGATCGACTGGCAGCCGGTGCAGGAATTCTGGTTCACTTCCAGGCGCGGCCGGCGTATCCACAACATGATCGCGCTGCCGCCCGGATTCGACCCGACGCGCCGCTACCCGCTGTTCGTGATGATCCACGGCGGGCCGCACGGGATGATCAAGGACCAGTTCTTCGTCCGCTGGAATTACCACTTGCTGGCGCAGCCGGGCTATGTCGTCCTGATGACGAACTATTCCGGGTCGACCGGTTTCGGCGAGGCCTTTGCTCAGGCGATCCAGGGCGATCCGCTCAAGGGACCAGCGGACGAAATCAACCAGGCCGCCGATGAGGCGATCCGCCTCTATCCGTTCATCGACGCGAAGCGCCAGGCCGCGGGTGGCGCGAGCTATGGCGGGCACCTGACAAACTGGCTGGCCGTCACGACCACGCGCTATCGCGCGCTCGTCAGCCACGCTGGCCTCTACGACCTCAAGACGCAGTGGACCACGAGCGACAGCGTCTTTTTTCGCGAGCGCAATCTCGATTGACCGGCTTGGGAAGGCAGCCCGGTCTGGCACGACCAGAGCCCGTTCTGGCGCTCGACGAAGCTCAGGACGCCGATCCTGGTCAGCTTTGGCGAAAAGGACTTCCGCGTCCCATACAACAACGGCCTTGAATTCTGGACCGTGCTGCAGCGCCAGCAGGTCCCGAGCCGGCTGCTGCTGTTCCCGGACGAGAATCATTGGATCCTGAAAGGCGAGAATCACCGGTACTTCTTCCAGGAAGTGCAGGCCTGGCTCGCCAAGTACCTTGCGCCGCCGTGATCGACCCGAACACCGTGCTGCAGCTGCCGGCCTCGTCAGCGCCGTGCCGTCCAGGCCGGCCGAGGTCCGTCGCCAGGCGGCGGCGCAAGACCGGAAGGCGTACCTGAAACCGCGTGCCCGTGGCGCTCAGGGCAGCTGGATGCCGCCCTTGCCGCCCATACCCTTGATCGCGGCGGCGCCGGCATCCGGTATCACGATCGACGAGGCGGCCTGGCGGCGCATCTCCTGCAGCTCGCGCGCCGCCTCCTCGATCGCCAGCTGCGCCGCCGGCCCGAACCGGGACACGGCATCGGTCAGGTTTTCCGCATCCAGCTCGAATGAAAGCGGCAGCGAGCCCATCGGCGTCATGACCGTTGCCGAGCCGATGAACAGCACCCGCCGGGACGGATCGTCGGCGCCGTCGGCTTTGACCGGAGTCATGCGCCGGATCGTGCCGACGCGCTGGTCGGTGAATATATCCTCGCGATAGAGGGCCGCGGCATCCATCCCGGGGTCGCCGGGTCGTTCGTTGCTCATGGGCAAATTTTATCCGAATCAGCGGACCACGGCGAAGTCGCGATTCGCGGGGCTCCATTCGGGTGCCGTCTCGATTGCCCGCAGCACGGCTTCCGGTTCGGCCACGACGGACCAGAGATCGCCATGGCGATTGTCCATGAAGCGGCCGTCGATCGCGGATGCGAGTTGCGCCAGCAGCGGCGCGTAGTAACCGAGCGTGTTGACGAGGACGATGGGGCCGAGGAACAGGCCGAGGCGTTTCAGCGTCATCGCCTCCAGCAATTCCTCCAGCGTGCCGGTCCCGCCTGCGAGCGCGACCACGGCCGAGGCGCGGGTCAGCATCTCGTGCTTGCGCGTCCGCATGTCCTCGACGACGTGCAGCTCCGACAATTGCTCGTGACCCCATTCGAGGTCCCGCATGAACTTCGGGATGATCCCGACCACCCGCCCGCCCGCGCCGAGTGCGCCCTCGGCGAGCGCGCCCATGGATCCCGAGCGCCCGCCCCCGTAGACCACTGTCCAGCCCGCTGTCGCAAGCAGCACGCCAAGGCGGCGCGCCACCTCATGATAATGAGCGTCGCAGACCTGGCTGGATGCGCAGTACACGCAGACGCTGCGTCCTGGCGTCGTCAGTGCCAGCAGTTCTCCCATGTCAACTCCAGTGCGCCGTGAACCGCAAGGATAACCGGATTCCGCAGCGCGGTTCAGCCCGTCGCCTGCAGGCCGAGCGCAATGCCCGTGACGCTCGCGAGCAGCGCATCGAAAAGCTCCCGGTCCGCGCGGTCGCCGGCGCGCCAGCGGCGCAGCAGGTCCACCTGCATCGCGTGTATCGGATCCAGGTAGGGCGCGCGCAGCAGCACGGAACGCTGCATCTGCGGACGGCTGTCGAGCAGGTCGACCTCGCCCTTGATCCAGGTGATCCAGCGCTTCGCAAGCGCGTGCTCGCGCGCGATCGCCTCGCTGAAGCTGGCGGGAGAGCCGGTGGCGAGGGCGTCGTATTGCGCGGCGATCTCGAGGTCCGCGCGCACCAGCTCCATCTCGACGTCATTGAGCAGGTTCTCGAAGAATGGCCAGCTCGCCCAGGCCTTCGCGAGCCGGTCCGCGCCGAGTTCGCGTGCGGCCGCATCGAGGCCGGTGCCGATGCCGAACCATCCCGGCAACGAGTGCCGGCTCTGCGTCCACGCATAGACCCATGGCACGGCGCGTAACGCATCGATGCCGCTGCCGTCGCGGTGCGCGACGCGCCCGCCGATCTGCATCCTTTCGATGACGTCGATCGGCGTCACGTCGCGGAAATAGTGCAGGAAATCCGGGTCCTCGTAGACCAGCGCGCGATATCGCGCACGGCTTGCATCGGCGACGCGCCGCATCAACGCCTGCCGCTCCTCTACTTGCGCGGCCGGGCAGTCCGGAGCGGTGCGATTCAGCAGCACGGCGAACACGCCTTTTTCAAAGGTGCGCAGCGCGATCCGCCGCAGTCCGTAGCTGTTGCTGATGCTCTCGCCCTGTTCCGTCGCACGCAGGCGTCCATGAGTCGCGCCGGGCGGCGTGCTCGCGACGAGCCGGTCGAGTGGCAGGCCGCCGCGGCTCGCCGTGCCGCCGCGCCCGTGGAACAGCGCGAGTTCGATGCCGCCCTCTGCGGCCGCCTTCATCAGTTCCGACTGCGCGCAATAGACAAGGTGCCGCGAGGCCGCGATGCCGCACTCCTTGTTGCTCTCGGAATAACCGACCAGGATTGTTTGCCGGTTGCCGCGACCGACGAGGTGGCGTCGATAGGCGTCATCGGACAACATGCCGCGCAGGATTTCGCCCGCGCTCTCGAGCGCCGCGGCGGTCTCGACCACGGGCGCGATGTCGAGCGGCACCTCACCGATGCTGCGGTCCGTGATGTCGGCCCATCGCGCCAGCAGCAGCACGGACAGGACGTCGTCCGGCCCCTCGGTACCGCTGACGACGTAGTCGCCGGTGGCGCGATCGCCATACTTGTGGCGGCCCTGTATCAGGGCCTCGAATACGGCGAGTGTCCGGCGGCCGACGGCGTCGAAGGGCCCGAGCGGCCCGCGGTCGCGCGCGAGCGCCTCGCGTAGCACGGCGCGGCGCGCATCCACCTTGCGCCGCTTCCAGTCCGCAAGCGAGAGTCCCTGGCGGACGACTTCGCGATGGACCAATGCATGCTGGCGCACGTCCAGCGTCGCGAGGTGAAAGCCAAATGTGCGCGCACGGCACAGCAGGCGTTCGACCGGGAACAGCCCGGCGTGCTGCCCGTGGTTGGCGCGCAGACTGGCGGCGACGATCTCGATGTCGTGGACGAAGTGCTCGGCGGACTCGTAATGATTCGGGTGGCCGTCGTAGGTCGTGCGCAGCCGTGCCGCGACCTGCGTCATGAACATCCGATACGGCATGCGGTCGTGCCGTGACGGATTGGTCTGGCGCGCATTCGGCAGCAGGATGTCGTACTCGGCGATCCGTTCTTCCAGCTCGCGGCTGACGCCGACCCGGCTGGCGCTCTGCGAGAGCTTGCCCGACAGCGTGCGGCATTCCTCGTAGTAGGCCGAAATGATGCGTTGCTGGTGGCGATGCAGCGTCTCGCGGATCGTCTTCGCGTGGACTTCGGAATTGCCGTCCATGTCGCCGCCGACCCAGGTTCCGAAGCGCAGCAGCAGCGGCACGCGACCGGCCCCGGTTGGCACGCCGAAGACGGTCTCGAGCCAGTACGAGATCTCCTCATAGAGCGCCGGCACGACACGGTAGATCACCTCGGCCAGGTAGAACAGCACGTGCTCGCGCTCGTCGGCGACCGCCAGCCGCTCGCGCGGATGCACCTCCGTCTGCCAGCCGGAGGTCACTTCCATGCGGATCCGCTCCCAGACCGAGCGGCGTTCCGCCGGTGTCAGGGTCGGATCGAGTCTCGCGATCATGAGATCCGCGATCTGCTGCTGCTTGCGCAGCATCGTGCGTCGCGAAGACTCGGTGGGATGCGCCGTGAAAACCGGATAGATCGTCAGGTCGCGCAGGAGCGCCAGCACCTGCCCACCGTCGAGGCCGGCGGCCTTCAGCCGGTACATGCAGTCGCCGATCCCGCCCGGCTGCGGACGATCGCTCCGATTCATGTATTCGCGGCGGCGCCGCACGCGATGGACCCGTTCCGCGAGGTTGACGACCTCGAACCACTTGCTGAACGCGCGCACCATGTCGCTCGCCTGCTGTGCCGGACGGTTCGAGGCGCGCGCAATCAACTCGACGGCGCCTTCCGGCTCGCCCTCGCGCCGGCGGATTGCCGCGACGCGATCGCCCTCGACGAGCTTCAGGAGATCCTCGCCGCCCTGGTCGCGCAGCACTTCGCCGACCAGCGAGCCGAGTGCGTGCACGTCCTCGCGCAGCGCGGTTTCCTTGGACGGGAACTGCAGGTTTTGGCGGTGCATCACGAGAGGATCACGAGTGGCGCGCCCGGGAGCGCTTCAACGCGGCTGCGCCGGGTCTCAGTGCTTGTGTCCGCCCGGCCCATGCACATGGCCATGCGTGATTTCCTCGCGCGTTGCCTTGCGGACCTCGGCGACCTGGACGCTGAAGTGCAGCGACTTTCCGGCCAGCGGATGATTCGCGTCGACGGTGACAAGATCCTTTTCGACCCGCATCACGGTCAGCAGGCGTCCGCCATGCGGTCCATCCGCGTGGAATTGCTGGCCCTCGGAGAGAGCGGCGGAATCCGGGAAGCGGCCCCGCGGAATCATCTGGACCAGGCGCTCGTCGCGCGGACCGTAACCCTTCTCCGGCGCGACCACGATGTCGACGCGGTCGCCGGTGGCCTTGCCGGCCAGCGCCTCCTCGAGGCCCGGAACGATGTTGCCCTTGCCGTGCAGGTACGCGACCGGGTCGCCGCCTGCGGATGACCCGAGCGTCGCTCCCTGTTCGTCGCGCAGCGTGTAATGAATCAGGACGACCTTGCCATCGCCGACATGCATGTGGAATCCCGAGACTGGCCCCAGGACTCAATGGTAGCGCATCACCGGCGATCGGGCGGGGAAGAACTCTGGCCTGAACCGCTGCCGCGGGCGCGCGCAACGCGGCGCGCGGGCCTCACATGGTCCCGATGAGGTTGATGAACACGCCCTGGTGGTCGTAGCTCAGATCCGTCAGGTCCTCGGAGAAGTCCGTGAAGTTGTAGCCGGCGCCGACTTTCACGTGCTCGCCGAGGTACCGGTAAACGGCGACCAATGCGCCGCTGCGGCGTTCGCTGAGGTCCGGAAGCTCCAGCATGCGCGCCTCCGCGAGGCTCTCCCAGTCCTCACCGAACCGCCAATCAGCGCGCAGCAGCAGCAGGTGCGCCGAGTTGTCGAAGAACTCCGGCTGCTCCCGATCGAGGCTGATCAGCCCCATGCGATAGGCGTACTTGCCGCCGACCGACCAGTTCGCCGTGAGGTTGTATGTGACGTCCAGCGCCGCGATGTGGCTCTTCTGTATGAACTCGGCTGCGGTGTTTTGCGACGTCACCTGGTCTGTGGTGGGGACATTGTAGAAGTACGTGTACTTGGCCAGCGCGCTCAACCTGTCGTGCCGCACCGGGCGGTACGCGTAGCCGATCACGGCCTCGGTATAGCCGCCGGCGTAAATATCACCCAGCGAACTCTCGCTCACCGCGTGGTTCAGCTTGCCGACAATGCGCCAGTCCGGCGTGAGCTGGTACTTGAAATTGTTCCTGAACAGCCACATGGTCCTTTCGGTGCTGATGGCGTCCGCCTGTTCCGCGTCGTCGATGCGGTATTCGATCGCGCTCGAGAACTGGACTGTTTCGAAGCCGTAGCCGACGCGTATGCCGCCCGCCTTGCGGTCGGTCTCTGCGCCGGTCAGCGCGTCGGTCAGCGTGCCGAATTCCGCGTTGGCGCCGAGGTTCCAGCGTTCGTTCGCCGCGAGGCTTATTCCGGTGGCATGCGTCAGGCCGGTCAGCGACTCGGTATCCTGGTAGCGCTCTTCGAGGTAGACGCTGGAACTGTCGGAAAGCCGCGACTTCACGCCCGAGACCAGGTTCCCACGGCGTGCGTTCAGTCCATTGTCCGTGCGCTCGTTCTCCAGCGAATAATTCAGGTACAGATTCGTGCGCTCGGAATAGAGGAAGTTGCTGCCGAGCCTGCCGCCGGGTCCCAGGTCGCCGTCGGAGATTTCCGCATCGACTTTGAAGCGCTCCGTGACGCGGTAGGAGCTGCCGACGCCAATGCGACCATTGTCTTCGCGATCCTCGGTCGCCGCGAGCGTGTCCTGGACGAAGCCATAGGCGCGCCAGGATGCACCGGGATCGTACGTCACCTGCACGACCGCGTCCGTGCGTTCACCCTGATTCTGGGTCAGCGGAATCACGGGCGAGCGGTCCTGGCGCAGGTCGTTGCGCACGCCGGTGCTGACGTTCCACTCGTCAGTCACCCGGTAGTCCAGGTCCACCTCGACCATCGAGGTCTCGAGGCCCTGGTCCTGGACCCTGCGGTCGCCCTTGGCCGCGACGGTCAGGTGGTTCGTCACCGGCATTCTGAACGTGCCGCCGTAGTTCTCGGTGTCCGTGACCGTCGACAGGCCCGGCGCCGAGTAGCCCGCGTCGATGTTCTGCACGTAGAGTGTCACGCGGCCATTGCGACCTTCGATGAAATCGTCGAGTCCGACGCTCAAGTCGGCGCGGTATGCTCCCGCGTCCGCGTTCGCGAAGGACAGATCGTCGTAGCCGTAGAACCCGAAGCCGCCATCGTCGGACCGCAGCGAGCTGGAGACGAGACCCTCGCTCCGGCCGGCTTGAAGCTTGAACCAGGAATCAGAACTCATCCGCATGGTCAAGTCGGCGGCATTGAGGCTGCTGTCGGTGTCGCCCTCGTCGTTGCTATTGGCGGTCAGGCCGAGCCTGACGTGGTCATTGAACCAGTAATGCCCCTGGCCACCGACGGCAACGGCGTCCAGCTCGTCGAAGCCCGGCGTGTATTCATAGCGCGCCACGACATAAGCCTCATCGCCACTCAATCCGCTGCTGCGCACCAGCAGGTTGTCTTCTGCAGTCGACGACAGCGGCTCGGAAAGCAGCAATCGGCCCTGCAGGTAATCGATGTCGTAGTCCATGCCGGGTCGCAGATTGACCACTCCGGTGACGATGCCCGAGTCCTTGTCGCGCAATTCGATGCGCAGGCGCTCGGAGCCCGCCAGGATGTCCTGGTGGTGCAGGAAGTAGAGTGAGCCGCCAGTTCCCCGGAATTCCTCGTAGCTCGGCACCGTGCCGGGTTCGGCGGCGAAACCGTCGACCGCAACCCGCCGTTCGCCGAAGCTGGTGGTGGCTTCGGAACCGTAGTGCGCGTTGGCCCCGTACAAGCCGCGATCGACCTGGGCCAGTTCGTTGCCCAGGAAACCGACCTTGAAGTTGCCCCACAGGCCGTAGTTCTCGCCGCGGCTCGCCTTGACGTAGAACTTGCCGAGCGTCGGGGCCATCTCGTCCACTACGCCGTCGTCGCCGAATGTCGGGTAGTGATTGTCTGGATCGAGGCGCCTGAACAGCGATTCGGGCGACTTGTCCAGGAAATTGCTGAACAGGTCCTCCACCGGGCCCTCGCGGGTATCCGCGCTCGCCGTCACGTGCCAGTTTTCGTTGACCTTGCCGTTGACGTAGAACGCCAGACGGCCATCCATGTTCGAATTGAGGTCACGCGGGGCGTTCGCACCCTGCAGCAGTTCCGCGGGCCCGTTGATGCGGTTCTCGGACAGCGTGAAGTCCGCGACACCGACGTAGAAAAGGTCCTTGCGCTTGAATTCCAGGTCGCGCAGGTACAGCGATCCGTTGCCCGCGTCATCGAGCACGGCTACTTCGACCGTGTGCGCCCCGGCGGGAAGGATCTCCTCTGCCGCAAAGTTGCCGTGCGGGTCCACCGGCACCGGCCGGCCGGCCACCCAGACCGTGTGGCCCGCGGGTATGCCGCTGCCCTGGACCTTGACCGTGCCGCTGCCGAGCGGAATGTAGTGCCGCGCAAGCTCGCTCTCCCCGTAGGCGGCCAGCAGCTCACGCGGGGGCGCCGCTGCCGCGGGATCCTGATCCGCGGCGCCATCGGCCGGTTCCCCGCTCTCACGCATCGCGACCTTCTCAGGCTCCGTCTCGTTGTACAGCCACAGCGGTTGCGCATCCGTTTCGTCGAAATTGCCCTTCGCGTCGTACGCCCGCAGCACGTACATGAGTTCGCGGGTCGGGCCCACCACGCGCTCCACGGCCGGCTGCCACTCCGCCAGGCCCGCGCCGTCGATTTCGACGACCCCGAGCGGCACGGCCTGCAGCGATTGCCCGCGATCGAAGATGCGCACTTCCGCCCGGTCGATGAAGCTGCCGTAATTCGCGTACATCCGGAATTGCACCGTGGACACGACCGGCCCGTCGCCGAGATCCGTCACGGCCACGGCGTTCGGATGCGCCGCGACGCCGAGGCGGGGCCGGGACTCGAGATTGTCGAAGCGGAACTGGATCCGGGCGTTGTCGAGCGCAACGTCGGTGCAGCGCTGGACGTCCGAGGAGCTGCGACCCGGGTCGTCGATCGGCTTGCCGTCCACGGTGATTCGCATCAGGTTGAGCGCGTATGGGCTCTTTGGCTGCAGTTCGCGGGTGATGCGCGTGATGTCCACGCCCTCGTAATCGTCGAGCGGCGCGGCCTCGTCGTACACGACCTGCACCCGCACGAACGATTCCTCGCCCTGGATGAAGCCGGCATTCACGACATCGTCCGACTGGACGTAGCCGCGCCCCTCGTGCTCGGCCCGCGCATCGGACAGTGCGGGATCCTGCTTGATCGCGTCCATGGTACGGCGCGCCCGCGCTGCGGACAGGCCGATGTCATCGCCATAAACGGACGCGGTGCGGCGGTCGAGACGCTCGTTCTTCGTGTAGCCGATGAACCTGAGGCGCACGTTGGTCCGGTCCGCGATGTCCGTCAGCGCACGGCGAAGGTCCGACGCGTAGCCCGGCGGGATGACCGGCTGGCCATTCGCCAGCGCGAGCGGTGCAATGCGTCCCCAGGGCGGATCGTAGACCTTGGTCACCGTCTCCTCGCCGCCATCCCCCGGGCACATCTGCGGCTCGTCGGGCAGCTCCTGCAGCGGATCGTCGTACCAGAACTCAGCCTCGACGCGGCGATTCAACGCGCGTCCCTGGACGGTTTCGTTCGAGGCGAGCGGCAGGTCCGTGCCGCGACCGTCGCTCTCGACCGCCGAACTCGGCAGCGACAGCGATTCCCGGATGGCCAGCGCGACGCGGTGCGCCCTCGCTTTCGACAGCGACAGGTGATTGCCGTAGATGCGCTCGTTGCGGCCAGTCAACGGGACGTCGTCGGAGTAGCCGATGAACCGGACCTTGACATTCTGCTTGTCCCGCAGGTTGTGCAGCGCCTGCCCGATCTGCCGGGTGAAATCCTCGGAGATGGCCGTGGTCTCGTCCTCGTACCGCAGGGGCACGACGAGGTTCCTGACGCGGGCGCGTCGTGCGTGACCTTCCTTGAAGTGCATCTTGCAGACGGTCTCCATCCGGCAGACCTTGATGCGCTTGATGTCGTCGGCGACGACGACCTCTTCGTCGCGCAGGGCATCATGGGTCTCGTCGTACCAGACTTCGACTTCGACGCGGCGGTTCTGCGCCCGGCCCTGTTCGGTCGCGTTCGAAGCGATCGGTTGCGTGTCGCCGGCCCACTCGTACGCAATGGCTTCGGGAGGCAGTCCGAGCGCCGCCTTCAGGTGCTCGGCCACTTCGCCGGCCCGCTCGCGGGAGAGGCCCGCGTTGTCCTCGAAGACGCGCGCGAGCGAATCCGACAGCGGCTGGGAATCCGCATGCCCGACCAGGTGCACACGCACGTTCCTGCGGTGCCGCACGCTCTCTAGGACCTCGGCAAGCTTGTCGATATAGCTCTGCGGAATCTCGGCCACGCCCGATTCAAAGTGGATCGGCGGGACGACATTCCTGAGTTTGACGGTCTCGATCTGCTCACCGACGACCTGGCGCATTTCCAGCCGGTCACCCCGCTCGCTGTCCAGCAGCGCAGGGTCCTGCGCCCATAGCTGGAATTTCTGGTCGCCGGACAGCTGCCGCTCGACCGGCTCGCCCAGATCCGTCGTTCCGACCTGATCTGCCCCCGCGAGCGTGGCGACCAGATATCCGAAAAGCAGCAGTAGATGGCGATGCTTGATCATGGCGTTCACTTGCTGTCTGGCGCGCGTACAGCGGGCTGCTTGGGCGGGGCACCGAGGCGCCAGAAGACTTCCGGCTCGATGGTGAGCTGATAGCAGCAATTCATCGCCTCCCAGGCTTCGGTGATCTGTTTCTTGACGGCTTCGACCCGCTCGTCGACCAGCGCCGGGTCTTCGACGTCTGCGACATAGGACAGGCGCAGCACCGCCGGCGCCTTGCGCAATTCCTCGAGCAGGAGATTCAGGCGCGGCCGCCACTGGACCCGCATCTCGTTGGAGCCCGGCTCGAACACGTCATCGGCGAGATCGAGACCGACCACCCGGTGGATCGAGGCACCGAAGTTGAACGCCAGGGCCTTGCCGCGCGTGGCGCGCTTGATCTGAACGTGATCACTCGACAGCCGGAAACCGCTCGGCAGCGTCCGGTCGTCGAGCTTCAGCACGAAGTTGCTGCCGCGGCCTTCGTCCGGAGTGATCGCGCAGGTGATGTGGTAGCGGCCGTACTGGTCGGTCATGGCGGTCAGGCCGCGTGCCGTCACCAGGCGCACGCCGGGCAATCCGGTCTCGCCATCGTCCTGCAGCCCGTTGCGATTGGCGTCGTCGAAGACCTTGCCGGTGACGTCCGTGCAGTCGAACGTGGGATCGGGCACGACGCGCACGGTGGCCGTGGCTTCCCCGGATATTGGATTGCCGGTCACGGCGTAGACCACCTGGGCGCGGTTCACGTACTCGCCCTCGGTGACGCCGGCGCCCACCGCGAGCAGCAGTTTCACGATGTGCTGTTCGGCGCCCGCGAAGACGAGACCGCCCCAGGTGAGCTCGCGGCCGGCGACTGTCGGCTCGGTCGGCACGCCATCGAGGCGCGCGGAGCCCGGGACGTAGGTGAAACCCGCCGGGAAGCGGTCCACGATGTTCACGTCCGTGAGCGCGAGGCCCGCAACGTTGTTCACCGTGATGACGTACGGAACCAGCTGGCCGCGCGTGACATTGAGCATCGGAGTCGTCTTGGAGATGGCGACCGCCCCGCTCAGCTCCGGATCGAGCGGGATGTGGTTGTTGAATATCTGGCTCGAGCCCGGCGGCTGGCTGCCGTCCAGCTGCAGGTGAACGTGGTAGGTCGTGCCGGCGCTGCGGGCCGGCACGGAAGCAGCCGGCGCGAACTCGGATGGCTGGACCTCGCAGTACAGGCCGGTCGCCGGGATCGCGTCGTTGGCGCTGCCCGGGCAGGCCGGCACGGAGAATGCGGCGGTCGCGGCATCGGACGTCGGCGGAATGATCTGCGAGTAGCCCGCGACGAAGGTCGTTCCGGGAACCGTCACCCCGATGACGTAGTTGCCGCCGCTCGGGCAGGCCGGATCGCTGAAATTGACGTCGAACTTGTAGTAGCCGTCCGCCAGCGTGACCTGGCCTTGCTGGGCCGCGTCGTCGAGGCAGCTCGCGGGCAGGGGCGCGCTGCCGCCCGCACTCAGCAGGGTCAGGGTCGCCCCGGCGATCGGGGTGCGCGCGACAGCGTTGTACACGACGCCGTTCGGGTCGATCGGCAGGTTCAGGCCCAGCAGGTTGCCGCCGGACGGCACGATGATGCCGGTGATCTGCTGCAGGCCGTTCGTGAACGATGACGCGGCCCGGCCCAGCATCGCCGTATTTGCGCCCGCGCCGGGCGCGCGGAACCGCAGCTCGTAGGGGCTGCCGCTTGCGTCGTTCGGTTCCAGGCCGCTGATGCGATAAGCGCCGACCGTGTCGGTAAGCGTCGAGTGCAGCAGCTGGTTGTCGCGATACAGTTCCACCGTCCATCCGGCCAGCACCCGCTCGCCGGTATCCTGGACATCGTCGAAGTTCGCGTCGTGCCAGGCAGCACCGTTCACGACACCGACGCCCGGGACGCCGCCGACAGCGATCGAGACGCTGGCGCTCGCCGTCTGCGTGGGCGCGTTCCAGGTAACCACGCCGGTGTTCGTCACGGTCGTGCCGATCGCCAGGCCCGCGTCGAGGGTGGCCCTGAACCTGAGCACGACGGATTCGCCGGGCTGCAGCGGCCCGTTGACCGCGGAATAGCTGGCGGTGATCGTCGAGCCGGCAAAGGAGACGCCGGCCGTCGAGCCGTTCATGGTCGCCGACCCGGCCACGTAGGCGAGCTGGCCGGGCTGCGATGCGTCGAGATCGTCGGTGATGACAACATCGGTTGCCGGCACGGTGGCAACATTCAGGACGCGCACGACGTACTCGAGCTGCGCGCCGGCCACGGCTGCGCCGCCTCCGACTACGGTGACCTGCTTCGTGATCGACAACTGCTGGCCGTCGCCCACCACCACGACCGTCGGTTCCGGGCCCGTGGCCGGATTGCCGTCGCCGTCGGTCAGGAGATCCGGAAGCTCGACGCTGCTCACCACGGCCTGGTTGCTGATCACGGTGCCCGCAGGCGTGCCGGCGTTGACCTGCAGGTCGAATTGGAGGACCGCGGATTCGCCAGGCGAGACCGTGCCTGCGCCCGGTCCGGGCAGCGGCGGCGTCAGGTCGGACGAGCTGATGTCGATCCCGGCCGCGAGCGGTGCGACGCCGCCATCCGGCTGGCGCACCGGCAGGCCATTCAGCAGCGTGGAGTCCGCGACGTAGGTCGTGTTCGCCGGCACCGCGTCCTGCAACACGACGCCGGTCGCGGGAATGGCGGCGGAATTCTGCACGGTGATCGTGTAGCGCAGCACATCACCCGGATCGACGATGCCCGGCGAACCCAGGTCGCCGAACAGCACGACGCTCTTCTCCGCATACAGGAGCGGCAAGTTGCCCACGATGTCGCGGGTCGGATCGTCGGCGATCGGTGTGTCCGGGTCGTCGGACGGCTGATCGGTGACGCCGCCGGCGACGCTGCTGACGAAGCCCTGGTTGGATATCACCGTGCCGTCGATCACGGAAGGATCGACGACCACGTCGAATGTGATGGTGGCGACGTTGGCCTGCGTGGTCGACGCGTCGGCCGGCATCGAGCCCGGCGCCGGGTCGGCCGGCGAGTTGATCAGCATGCCGTTCACGAGCGGCGAGGTGCCCGCGGTGTCCGCGACCGGCGTGCCATTGAGCGTGGTGCTGCCGGCCACGTAGGTCGTGTTCACCGGGATCTGGTCGCGCAGCACGACGTCGGTCGCGTCCGCCGTGCCGATGTTCTTCACCGTGATGGTGTAGCGCAGCGTCTCGCCGGCCAGCAGGACGGCCGGATCGCCGCTCAGGTCCGTGGAGGTCTTCAGCACCTGGAACGACGGCGCAGACACGATCCGGATCCGCGTCGGGTCTTCGTCGCCAGCCACGTTGGGATCGGCCGGGCCGTTGATGTTCGGGTCGTCGCTGAGCGCCAGGACCGCGGTGCCGAACAGCAGCTCCGACTGGTTCAGGACGTCGACGCCGTTGGCGATGACCGGAGCGAGCGTCACCTCGAATTCGAGCAGCAGCGTGCCGCCGGAGGCAGCGAGACTCAGGTTGCGCACGTCGAGCAGGCCCGTGCCGCTCGCCCCGCCGGTGGCCGAGGTATTGCTGGTGTCGGCACCGGGCGGCACCGTGACCAGGGTGAGCGTGCCGGGCGCGAACGCCGGGTCCGCGTTCAGGCGGTCGAGCTCGTCGCGCAGCGACAGGCCGGTGAGTTGCACGGCATCGAGGTTCTCGATGCGCAGGCTGTAGCGCAGGCGATCTCCGGGGTTCGCCTCGGCAGCG
>JBATEA010000134.1:0-7552 GCA_049663745.1 Steroidobacteraceae bacterium
ACCTCGGAACCGCCAATACGCTGATCTATGTGCGCGGCCGGGGCATCGTGCTGAACGAACCTTCGGTGGTCGCGGTGCAGGACGAGCCTGGCCGGGGTGGCAAGACCATCGTCGCCGTCGGCGCCGAGGCGAAGGGCATGATCGGCCGCACGCCAGGCCACATCACGGCCGTGCGCCCGATGAAGGACGGCGTGATCGCGGACTTCACCTACACCGAGCGCATGCTCCAGTACTTCATCGGCAAGGTGCACGGCAACCGCTGGTTGCGTCCTTCGCCGCGCGTGTTGATCTGCGTGCCCTTCGGCTCGACGCAGGTCGAGCGGCGCGCGATCCAGGAATCCGCCGAAGGCGCCGGCGCGCGCCGCGTCGACGTGATCCCCGAGCCGATGGCCGCGGCGGTTGGTGCCGGGCTGCCGGTCAACGAGGCACGCGGCTCGATGGTGCTCGACATCGGCGGCGGCACCTCCGAAGTCGCGGTCATTTCGCTGAATGGCATCGTTTACGCCGAGTCCGTGCGCATCGGCGGCGACCGTTTCGACGAAGCGATCACCAATTACGTGCGGCGCAACTACGGCATCCTGATCGGTGAGGCGACCGCCGAGCGCATCAAGATCGAGATCGGCTCCGCCTATCCGGGCCAGCAGGTCCGCGAGATGTCGGTCAAGGGCCGCAATCTCTCCGAAGGCGTGCCGCGCAGCTTCACGCTCAATTCGAACGAGATCCTCGAGGCGATGCAGGAACCGTTGCAGGGCATCGTCCAGGCCGTCAAGAAGGCTCTGGAACAGACGCCGCCGGAATTGGGCGCCGACGTCGCCGACAGCGGCATCGTCCTGACGGGCGGCGGCGCGCTCCTGAAGGACGTCGACAAGCTCCTGATGGAAGAGACCGGGCTGCCGGTCATCATCGCCGACGACCCGATGACTTGCGTCGCGCGGGGCGGCGGACGGATTCTGGAGCTTTCCGACGAGCACCCGGGCCTGTTCGGTCTCGGTTGAGGGCGGGCAGCGCCCGCGGAGCGCCCGTTGACCCTACACGAGCAGGATGCGCGGCCATTGCTGCTGGGCGGACCGGCCCTCGGGCTGCGGCTCATCGTGCTCGCGCTGCTTTCGCTCGGCCTGATGGTCGCCGACCATCGCCAGCATCGCCTGGCCGTGATTCGCGACTGGCTGTCAGCCGTCGCCTTCCCCGTGCAGTGGGTCGTTCAGACCCCGCTCGGGATCTGGGACGCGGCCCGCGAGTCGCTTGCCTCGCGCGCGCGCATCGACGCCGACAACGTCCGGCTCAAGGCCGACAATTTCGTGCTGCGCCTGAAGCAGATGCGCTACGAGTCGCTGGAGCAGGAAAACCGCCGGTTGCGGGCCGCGCGTGAAAGTACCTCGCGCGTCGTGCAGCGCACGCTGGTCGCCGAGATCGTGCGCGTCGATCTCGATCCGTTCCGCCAGCGCGTGCTGGTCGACAAGGGCAGCCTCGCCGGCGTCTTCCGCGGCCAGGCGGCGCTCGACGCCAACGGCATCTACGGGCAGGTGACGCGGGTCGGGCCGCTGTCCGCC
The DNA here is from genome assembly GCA_049663745.1 of Steroidobacteraceae bacterium. Lineage (GTDB taxonomy): Bacteria > Pseudomonadota > Gammaproteobacteria > Steroidobacterales > Steroidobacteraceae > SCUD01. The sequence goes on from JBATEA010000134.1 coordinate 1,551, forward strand.
GAAGTCATCCTGATCTCCGATCCCGAGCACGCCATCCCGGTGCAGGTGAACCGCACCGGCGCGCGCACCATCGCTCTCGGCACGGGCCGCTCCGGACAGCTCTCGCTCCCCTACCTGCCGCAGAACTCCGACGTGCAGGCCGGCGACCTGCTGGTCAGCTCGGGGCTCGGCGGCGTCTATCCGCCCGGTTATCCGGTCGGAAAAGTAACGGCGGTCGGGCGCGATCCGAGCCAGCCGCTGCTGTCGGTCGCGGCCGAGCCGTTGGCCGCACTCGATCGCGACCCCGAGATCCTGCTGGTCTGGTTCGACAACACGGTCGTCGAGCCGGAGCCTGCCACGGCACCGCCGGCGGATGCGCCGCCCGCCGCAGCCGGAGGCGACTGAGCATGGCCCGCAGGACCGGTCCGGGCTGGCCGCGGATCGTCGCGGTGACTTTCGTCGCGCTCGCGGCGACGGTCCTGCCGCTGCCGGAATGGCTGGAGATCCTGCGTCCCGACTTCGTCGCACTGACCGTGCTCTGGTTCTGCCTGCTGTCGCCGCGCTTCACCGGCCTGTTCCACGCCTGGTGGGCGGGCCTCGCGCTCGACGTCTTCCGCGGCGTGCTGCTCGGCCAGCACGCGCTGGTGCTGGTCGTGGTCACCTACGTCGCGTCGAAGCTGCGCCTGCAGATCCGCGCCTTTCCGCCGCTGCAGCAGACCGCGGTGATCCTCGCGCTGCTGTGGCTCAATGAATTCCTGCTGTTCTGGATCGACGGAGTCTCCGGTCACCCGATCACCGACTGGCGCCGCTGGCTGGCGGTGCCCGCCGGCGCGGCCTGCTGGCCGCTGATCACCAGTCTCTACGCGCGCTTCGCAGTGCGACGCTGAGTCCATGCGCCGGGTCCGCATCAAGGACGAGCACCTGGAGGAGCGCATATTCCTGCAGCGCTCATTCATCGCGGCTGTGATCGTGGCGGTGGTGATGTTGCTGCTGGCCGGCCGGACTTTCTGGCTGCAGGTCCTGCGCCACGATTATTATGCAGAACTCTCGCAGGGCAATCGCGCGCGCATCGAGCCGCTGCCGTCCAACCGGGGCATCATCTACGACCGCGAGGGCCGCGTGATCGCCGAGAACACGCCGGCCTACCAGCTCGAGCTCGTGCGCGAACAGGCCGGCGACCTCGACACGGTGCTCGCGCGGCTCGTGAACTTCGGTCTGCTCGAGCAGGACGACCTGAAACGCGTGCGCCAGCTGGTGCTGTCGCGGCGCTCATTCGAGGCGGTGCCGATCCGGCTGCAACTCGACGATTTGCTGATCGCGCGCTTCGCGGTGCACCGGCATGAACTGCCGGGCGTGACACTCGAGACCCGCATGGCGCGCCATTACCCGTTCGGCACGCTCGGCGCGCATGCGCTCGGCTATGTCGGCACGATCAGCGAGGACGACCTTGTGCGGCTGGACAAGGACCGCTACTTCGGTACCGGTGTCATCGGCAAGACCGGCATCGAGCGCGCCTACGAGGACGACCTGCTGGGCAGCAGCGGTTTCCGCGAAGTGCTGGTCAACGCCGAGGGCCGCAAGGTCGATGTTCAGGACGACAAGACTGCGCAGTTGCGCAACCGCCAGCCGCTGGCCGGCCGCGACCTCCGCCTGTCCCTCGACATCGAGCTGCAGCGGGTCGCCGAGCAGGCGATGGCGGGCCGGCGCGGCGCTGTGGTCGCGATCGACCCATCGAACGGCGACGTGCTGGTGCTGGCGAGCCTGCCCTCCTTCGATCCCAACGGTTTCGCGCGCGGCATCTCGCGCAAGGATTACCTCGCATTGACCCAGGATCCGGACCAGCCGTTGTTCAACCGCGTGCTGCGCGGAACCTACCCCCCGGGGTCCACGATCAAGCCGATCATGGCGCTTGCCGGCCTGGAGTACGAAGTCATCAAGCCGGGGGATCCGGTGTTCTGCACGGGGCAATATTCGCTGCCGGGTTCGCGCCACAAGTTCCGCGACTGGAAGCGCGCGGGCCACGGCAGGGTCGACATGCACAATGCGGTCATGGAGTCCTGCGACGTCTATTTCTACCGCCTCGCGAACACGCTCGGCATCGATCGCATCCACGAGATCATGACGCGCATCGGATTCGGCGCGCCGACCGGCATCGACATCGGCGGCGAGCGCGGGGGCATCATGCCGTCGCCGGAATGGAAGAAATCGGCGTTCAGCGGGCACGCGCAGCAGATCTGGTTTCCCGGGGAGACGGTGATCCTCGGCATCGGCCAGGGTTACTGGTCCGCGACGCCGCTGCAGCTCGCGACTGCGACCGCGCTGCTCGCGATGCGCGGCAAGCATTACCGGCCGCGCCTGGTGCGCGCGCTCGTGGATCCCGCCACCGGCGCAGTCGAGCAGCGCACACCGCGGCCGCTCCCCGCGATCGAGCTCAAGGACCAGGCGAACTGGGAGGTCATCGTCGACGCGATGGTCGCAGTGACCAGCGGAGCGCACGGCACCGCGGTACGGGCCTCGCGCGGCGCCACCTACTCGATCGCCGGCAAGACCGGCACCGCGCAGGTCTATTCGATCGGCCAGACCGAAAAATACAACGAGAAGACGATTGCCGAGCGGCTGCGCGATCACGCGCTGTTCGTCGCCTTCGCGCCGGCCGAGGCGCCGAAGCTGGTCGTCGCAGTGCTGGTGGAGAACGGCGGCCACGGCAGCTCTGCGGCGGCGCCGATCGCACGTGCGGTATTCGATGCCTATCTCGTGAAGGGCAAGGGCTGATGTACGAGGAACTCGCAGCATCGCGGACGCGGCGCACGGTGACCGCAACCGCCCGGCTGATGCGGGCGCTGCACCTGGACGGCATGCTGCTGTCTGGACTCGCCCTGGTCAGCTTCTTCGGGCTGTTCGTGCTCTACAGCGCGGCCGGCGACAACACCGTGCTGTGGTTCAGCCAGGTCGCGCGCTTCGGCATCGGCGTCACCGTGATGATTGCGATCGCACAGGTTCCGGACCACTTCATCCGGATGGTCGCGCCGATCGCCTACGTGCTGGGGCTCGTATTGCTCGTGATCGTCGCGATCGCCGGCGATGTCGGCAAGGGCGCGCAGCGCTGGCTGGATATCGGCATCGTCCGCTTCCAGCCGTCCGAGATCATGAAGCTCGCCGTACCGATGATGTGCGCCTGGTACCTGCACCAGCGGCCGCTGCCGCCCTCGCTGTGGAACGTGGTCGCCGTGCTCCTGATGATCATGGTGCCGGTGCTGCTGATCGCCGAGCAGCCCGATCTCGGCACGGCGCTGGTGGTCGCAGCGGCTGGCCTGCTCGTGCTCGTGCTGGGTGGCCTGCCGTGGACCTACATACTGGGCTGCGTGGTGATCGCGGGCGCCGCCGTGCCGCTGGTCTGGGGCATGCTGCACGACTACCAGCGGCAGCGCGTGCTGACGCTGCTCGATCCGCAAAGCGACGCGCTGGGCGCCGGATATCACATCATCCAGTCGCAGATCGCGATCGGCTCCGGCGGCGTGTTCGGCAAGGGCTGGACCAACGGCAGCCAGGCCCAGCTCGAATTCCTGCCGGAGCGCTCGACGGACTTCATATTCGCCGTCATCGGCGAGGAGCTCGGCCTGCTCGGGCTGCTCGCATTGCTGGCGGGTTACATGTTCATCATCGGCCGCGGCCTCTACATGTCCACGCAGTGCCGTGACGCCTACGGGCGCCTGTTGTCGGGCAGCATCGCGTTGACATTCTTCGTCTATGTGTTCGTCAACGCCGGCATGGTGACCGGGCTGCTGCCGGTGGTCGGCGTGCCGCTGCCGCTCGTCAGTTACGGCGGCACGTCGCTGGTGACCCTGATGGCGGGCTTCGGTATGCTGATGTCGCTGTACTCCAGCCGAAAGCTCGTGGGTTCCTGATGACGAACGCGACAAGGATGCTGCGCTCGCTGGCATGCACGCTGGTTCTGCAGGCCGTGGCATGGCCGGCCGCGGCGCTCGACGCCAGTCGCGAGGACGTGCGGCAGTTCATGCAGGAAATGCTTCGCAAGCACGGCTTCGACGAAGCCTGGCTCGACGGCGTCATCGGCACCGCCGAGAGCCAGCCGAAGATCATCGAGCTGATGAGCCGGCCTGCCGAGCAGGTCATGACCTGGCACGAGTATCGTGCCCATTTCCTGACCTCCGAACGCATCGCCGCCGGCGTCGCATTCTGGTCCGAGCACCGCGAGCGCCTCGCGGAGGTCGAGCGCGCGACCGGCGTCTCGCAGCACGCGATCGTCGGCATCCTGGGAGTCGAGACATTCTTCGGGCGGATCACCGGGCGCTTCCGCGTCATCGATGCGCTGGCGACGCTCGCATTCGACTACCCGCCGCGCAGCAAGTACTTCCGCGAGGAACTGGAGCAGTTCCTGCTGCTCGCGCGCGAGAACCAGATCGACACCGCGACCGTGCTTGGCTCCTATGCAGGCGCGATGGGCCGTTCGCAGTTCATGCCGCGCAGCTACCGCGCCTATGCAATCGACGGGGACGGCGACGAGCGCAGCGACTTGTGGGGCAGCTGGGACGATGTCATTGCGAGCGTCGCGAATTATCTTGCGAAGCACGGCTGGCGCGCGGGCGAGCCGGTTGCAGCACCTGCCAGCCTCTGGTTCCCGCGCGCGGACGCGCTGGTGGCCGGTGGCCTGGCGCCCGACACGACGGTGAAAGCGCTGCGCGATCGCGGGCTCAGCTTTGAGACCAGCCTGGACGGCAAGGCGCCGGCATTCTTCATCAGCCTCGCCGGCGACGGGGGACCAGAATACCGCGCCGGGTTCCACAATTGCGGCGTCATTACGCGCTACAACAGGAGCGTGATGTATGCGCTCGCCGTGCACGACCTCGGCAGCCGCATCGAAGCGCTGCTGCCGCCTGCGCCATGAACCGCAGGCACGCATTGTCGCTGCTCGCCCTGCTCGTCGCGGCCTGCGCGCACGAACCCGAGCGGCCGGCGCCCCCGGAACCTGCTGCAGGCACCAGCACCCCGCCCGCCGTCGGCAGCGGCGCCGCAAGCTCTCCGCGTGACGAGCCGCGGGCGCGACTTGGCAATCCGCCCTTCTATGAAGTGGCCGGAAAGCGCTACATCGTGCTCGCGAACGCCGCGGGTTACGTCGAGCGCGGCGTGGCGTCCTGGTACGGACCGACGTTTCACGGCGGCCGCACCGCGACCGGCGAGACCTACGACATGAACGCCATGACCGGCGCGCACCCGACCTTGCCGCTGCCGACCTGGGTGCAGGTGACCAACCTGCAGAATGGCCGCAGCGTCATCGTGCGCCTGAACGATCGCGGGCCATTCAGCAGCAACCGGATCATCGACCTGTCGCATGCGGCGGCCGAGCAGCTCGACATGATCCGCGCCGGCACCGCGATGGTCGAAGTGCGCAGTCTCGCGGGTGCCAGCGCACAAGCATCGCCTGTTGGGGCGGCGCCGATCGCGACCCGGTTCTATGCGCAGGCCGGCGCATTCGCCGACGAGGAGAATGCGCGTCGCCTCGCCGGGCGGCTGCGCGACGCCGAAGTCGGCCAGGTCGCGGTCAGCGAGACCGGGCGCGATGACCGGCACCTCTATCGCGTGCGCGTGGGACCGGTGGCAAGCATCGGCGAATTCGACGCACTGATCGAAAGGCTGAGGCAGGCGGGCGTTGAGTCTCCGCGCCTCGTGCTCGATTGACCTGACGCTGATGTCCGTCATCGCTAGAATTGGCAGCCGCCGCAGTGTCCTGCGGCACCGGCTGCCCACACATCGAGGTCCATCTTGAAATTTCCCTTGACCGCAATGCTGCTGTTGCTTCCTGTGTTGGCCTGCGCCGATGCGCCGCCGGTTCCGCCGCCCCCCTCGATCAAGGCCACGACCTGGGTCCTGATCGACCAGGCGAGCGGCCAGGTGATCGCCGGTCACGAGGCGGACCGGTCGGTCGAGCCCGCCAGTCTCACCAAGCTGATGACGGCCTACGCCGTGTTTCATGCGCTGAAGAGCGGCAAGCTGAAGCTCGACAC